>NZ_BOVK01000020.1 GCF_018403685.1 Xylanibacillus composti | reverse complement strand
CTCCTACTCGATTGGTTCGCTCGTTTTGCTTGTGCTGTTTCTCATAGGGGGTTGAGTTTATTTGAATGGCGAAAAGTCAAGCGAACTGGGTTTATGATTATCCACTTGCTGCCCTGACTCGCATTGTAGACATTTCAGAAAATTGGTTCTATAATCAAGATGAATTTATTTGAGTTGATATGGTAAGTCTCAGTTTTTTTATTAAAGGAGGCGTCCCGATTGAGTTCGTTCGATCCTTCCAACCGCAATCAGGCTACTTCGACCGGTTTGGATGAGAAGGTTGCAAGTTTGCTCTGTTACGTACTAGGTTTTGTCACTGGCATTGTCTTTTTGATAGTGGAGAAGAAGAGCAGGCTGGTCCGGTTTCATGCCATGCAGTCGACGATTGTATTTGGCGGCTTGCTGCTTGTAAATTTTGTATTGAGCTTGCTCCCATTCCTAGGTTGGCTCATTAGCCTGGTACTAGGCCCGCTTACTCTCATTCTGTGGCTTGTTCTGATGCTAAAAGCTTATCAGGGGAGCTGGTTCAAGCTTCCTTATATCGGAGATATAGCTGAGAGACAAATTGACCAAATCAAGATGTAATTTCGCATCGAGCGAGCAATCAACAGTCCACTGTTCCTTCAGTGGGCTGTTTTGTTTTTTTGGACTGCGCGGCTTGAACTCATAGGCATCCCGATCACAAGGAAGGCAGTGCTGAAGAATTATGAAAAGTGTTTGTTTTTATTTGCATTCGGTGTGAGGCTCTCGAAATACAGGAAGAATCATCCTATAATGAAAAGTGGTGAGAAGACCACAGCTTGTGCAGACTACAAATAAGGAGGAAGAGAACATGAACCACATTCAAGATCGTGTAACCCTGAATAACGGTGTTACCATGCCATGGGTAGGATTGGGAGTATGGAAGGTCGAAGACGGCAATGAAGTCATTTCGTCTGTCAAGGCTGCACTGAAAGCCGGGTATAGACATATCGATACTGCAGCAGCTTATCAGAACGAGGAAGGCGTCGGCCAAGCTATTAAGGAAAGCGGTATTCCCCGCGAAGAGCTGTTCATCACAACGAAGCTTTGGAACAAGAACCAAGGGTATGAATCCACGCTGCAAGCTTTTGAAGAAAGTCGGAAGAAGCTTGGAATCGAAGTGATTGATTTGTATTTGATTCATTGGCCAGTTAAAGGCAAGTACGTGGATACGTGGAAGGCCATGGTCAAGCTCTACAAGGAAGGGCTGATTCGCGCAATCGGCTTAAGCAATTTCCAAATTCACCATATCAAGGATATTCTTGATGCTGCCGATGTTGTGCCAGCTGTCAATCAGATTGAATGCCATCCGATGCTCACGCAAAAACCGTTGCTGCAATTTTGCCGGGAACACAATATTCAACCGGAAGCTTGGAGTCCATTAATGCAGGGGAATTTGGATCTTCCGTTGCTGGACGAGCTTGCAGGGAAGTACAACAAGACGAAAGCGCAAATCGTTCTGCGCTGGGATTTGCAGCATGAAATTGTTACCATTCCCAAATCCGTGAAAGAACATCGTATTATAGAAAATGCAGATATTTTTGATTTCCAGCTCTCGGCTGAAGATATGGATCGGCTGGATGCGTTGAATCAGAATAAGCGTTTTGGCCCGGATCCAGATAACTTCAACTTCTAACAATCGAATCCTGTATCACCCAGCAATAACAAAAACGCCCTTTACGTAATAAAGGGCGTTTTTCCATTGCAGGATGTCTACAAAGCAAGTAAAATAAAGGAGCACATGCTAATGAATATCCAAAGAATGGGCAACAAGCATCAATCGTAGAAGGAGGGGCTAAGCATGCACTCGGTACTGCTTATTGACGATGAGATATTTGCCAGAACGGGATTGCGGAATTTGATCGATTGGCATGCTTGCGGGTTTGAGGTTGTAGGCGAGGCTGACAATGGCGAAGATGGTTTTGAAATGATCGAGCGTCTGAAACCGGAATTGGTCATTACGGATATTCGCATGCCTGTAGTGGATGGTCTGGAGCTGATTCGCATGACTATCGAAAAAGACACACACAAGCCCGGATTTATCATCATCAGCGGGTACAATGACTTTTCATACGCCCAACAAGCTGTTCGTTACGGTGTGCATGACTTTATTCTGAAACCGATTGATGAAGTGATGCTGCAAGATACACTGATAAAGCTGAATCATAAATTGTCGGCAGACAAAATTACACAGAGGAAGCGCGAAGAACAGCAGAAGACGGAATGTATTGCAAAATTGATCAAAGGCGAGATTGAAAGTGAAGAGACACTGTTCCAGGTGGCAGAAACGCTTGGTTTGCAGACGGAGGAGCGTGTCATTTATGTCTTTATTGAAGTGAATGATCGATTTCCTTGGTCAGCAAGTTCGCATATGTCGTATGAGGCATTGAACGCACAATTGAAATCCGGCATTGCCGGCTTTGTCCAAAGTTTCACGAACGGGAATGTCGAGCTCAACTTTTATGAACATCGCAACAGGCTAGGCTGGCTTCTGCCGCTGTCTGTTGTTGAGAGCAGGCAAACCGAATTGTCTCGGTTTATCCGGGAGCTTCAGATACGGTTGACAAGAGATACCGGGCAAGTCATTTATCTTTATGCAGGCAAGGTGGTCAAAAGCTTGAAAGCCCTGCGGGAATCGTTTGAAAGCGCCAAGGATTCGCTGCAATACAAATATCTGAATGAGAGAGAGCAGATCGTGCTCTATGAAGATATAAAGAAATTTCCATTGAATTATGTTGACATGGAAGCGGAGCTTTATACGAAATTGACGAATTATGTTGAGGAGAATCATGAAAGCGGTGTCAACAAGACGATAAATGAAATTTTCGATTCCTTCACAAAAAGACGTTGTGCGCCTGAAGCGGTAAAGGTAACCATACATCGCTGCGTATCCAATATTATTCGGATTATGGAGCGGATGGAGGTCGATTTCAGAAGCTTGCCTTCACTGGGACCGATCTTGACATGGCAGGATTTGAATATTTCGTTTCTCGCTCTGAAGAACCTTTTCCAGGCATTTATAACCGATAGCATGAAAGCGATAGGCACGCAGCGTAAAGAGACAAGCAAGGGCGGGATTCACAAGATCAAATGCTACATTGAAGACCATTACAGGGAAAATATCAGCTTGAAAAGCATTGCCGCTCATTTTTACATGAATCCGGTCTATCTCGGGCAGCTGTTCAAAAAAACATATGGCCTATACTTTAACGATTATTTGCTCCGGCTTCGTATTGAAGAGGCGAAGAGGCTGCTTCGTCAAACCGATATGCGCATCTATGAAGTGGCGGATGCTGTCGGATTCAGCAATGCTGACTATTTCGTTACCCAATTCGAAAAATTGGAGGACATGACGCCTACAGAGTATAGGAACAAGTTGTTACATCATTCATGACAGCTGGGAGGATGCTGCAGTGCTATTCAATTGGAATCACATCCGACTACGGGACAAGATGCTCATTTTATATTTTTCTTGTGTATTCCTGCCGATTGTCTTAACGAATATTATTTTCTATAATGTGACAACAGGTAACGTTCAACGACAGCGTACACAGGATATTATGAGAGCCGTAGAGCAAATGAAAAATGAATTTCTTAACGAGGTGGAGGATGCAGTCAGTGTATCCACGGTTTTTAACACCGATCATCTGTTGAATGAGATTCTTGAGACGAAATACGATAATCCCGTTGATTATATAGAAGCCTACGATTCGTACTTAAGGCGTGTGTTGAACAGCTACGGCCCGATTTACTATTCATTGAAAGCGATTACAGTGTATGTGGACAATCCGACCATGCTGTACGCAGGCGGAATCGCGATGATTACGCCGGAGACAAAGGAGACCGATTGGTATAAAGCCATTCAAGAGAACCCCTCTTCTCGTCCCATATTCATTCGCACCGGATCAGACGGCATGCAGGATACGTACAGTGTTGTCCGAAAGATGGACAACTATGTTCCCTATAATGAGCGGGAAAAAATACTCAAAATCGATTTGGACAGCTCTGCAATCCGCAGAATTTTTGGAAACCTGAATCTGCAGGGAGATATTTATCTTCTGAACGATCAGGGAAGGGTGGAGTATACAACAGATCATACCGTGAATTGGGAGGAAGGACATGTTTTTTACGACAATATTATTCATGCCAAGGATGCCATTGAGTTTCAAACAGATGCGTTTACAGTAGGATTTTTGGATAAGTGGAGAGTCATTGGCATTGTCGAGGAAAGCGAAGTATTTGAAGAGGTGCGAAAGTCCCGGGGGCTGGTCATTGTACTGGCATGCATCAACAGCATCATTCCGACAGCCATGATCGTCTGGATTACACGCTCTCTGCATGTGCGGCTTGGATTAATATTGCGTCATATGAAGAAGGTGAAGATTCAAAACTTTGCACTCATTAAACAAGCGGAAACCCGCGATGAGATCGGACAATTGACGGGTGAATTCAATCGCATGACCGAGCAGATCAAAAATCTGATTAATGATGTATATGTAGCCGATATCCAGAAGAAGAGTTTGGAGTTGAAGAGGAGACAGGCGCAGCTGCATGCTCTGCAAAGCCAGATCAATCCGCACTTTCTCTTCAATGCGCTTGAGACGATCCGCATGCGAAGCTTGATGAAAAAGGAGACGGAAACCGCCAAGATCATTCATCATATGGCCAAAATCTTCCGCAATTCGCTTGTGTGGAGCAAGGATATGACAAGTGTTCGGGAGGAAATGGAATTCATTCACTGTTTTCTCGAGATTCAAAAATACCGGTTTGGCGACCGATTAACTTATCACGTGCAGGCAGATGACGAAGCGCTCTCCTGTATGATTCCCAAACTAACCTTCCTGCCGTTTGTAGAAAACGCAAGTATTCATGGAATTGAGCCGCTGAAGAGCGGAGGACTGATTGATATCCATATTTTTAAGGAATCCGAGCACATTGTCTTTACCCTTAAAGACAACGGGGTGGGGATGGACGATCAAAAACTGGAACAACTGCAGAAATATATAGAAAGCGAGCCGGAAATGGGAGATCGGATTGGCATCCCGAATGTCATCTATCGACTAAAATTGTACT
The DNA here is from genome assembly GCF_018403685.1 of Xylanibacillus composti. NCBI lineage: Bacteria > Bacillati > Bacillota > Bacilli > Caryophanales > Paenibacillaceae > Xylanibacillus > Xylanibacillus composti. The sequence goes on along the minus strand of NZ_BOVK01000020.1, from coordinate 43,881 downwards.
ATGGGAAGGAATTCGATATCAGATTGGACAGTATACCAGAAATTGGGACACGCGTTTTACTGCGAATCCCGATTGCAGGACAAGAAGGTGGACGCGTCCAGGGCGAATAATTTTCGTCCATGACGCGTTTTTTGTTGAATATATTTAGATTTCGAAGTAGGAACTATAGTTTTACGGGTAATCAACAGGCAGAAAGATTTTTATAATGAAAGTGCTTACAAAATTGATGAAAGGGGTATGAATCAACATGGCAAAAAAGAGAATCCTGTTATTGCTGCTTTCTGTGGTCATGCTTTTGTCTATCGTGACTGCGTGCAGCGGCAATAATGGAGGCAATCAGCAATCGTCAGGAAACAACTCATCTGGCAACACAGGAGGAAATGCTGGCGGGGAGGAAACGCTGGAACCGGTAACGTTTACATTTTTTAACGCTGGTTCCTCTAGGCAGGATGTACTGACAAGCGATACTGATATCGGCGCACTGTATGCCGAAGAAACAGGAGTATCCTTCCAAATCGAACATCTTGTCGGTGACGTGCAAACGAAGATCGGTACGATGATTGCCGGCGGCGAGTATCCGGATGTTCTTGTTGCGGATACAGAAATAGACAAAGTAGTAGAAGCCGGAGGCTTCATCGATCTGACTGACTTGATCGAACAGTATGGACCGAATATCAAAAAAGTATACGGACCGTATTTCGATCTGATCACGCATCGGGATGGAAGCATTTACTTCCTGCCGTTCAGCCCGCAAGTTGGCGAGTATATTCCGAGCCCGGTCATTGACCAAGGCGCCTTCTGGATTCAACAACGAGTATTGAAGGAATTCAACTATCCGAAAATTAAGACACTGGACGAATACTTTGACCTGATTCGCCAGTATGCAGCTAAGTATCCGAATGAAGATTTGGTTGGCTTTACTTCACTGACGCATGACTGGAGATACTTTGCCATGACGAACCCGGCTAACCACCTGGCTGGTTATCCGAATGATGGCCCGGTTATGGTAGACATGAATACGCTTGAAGCAGATGACTGGCACAACAACGATGAAATGAAGCGTTGGCTCAAATCATTGAATGACTTGTATCATGACGGATTGTTTGATGAAACTTCTTTCGTTAACAACTACGATCAATATTTGGCTAAGCTTACATCTGGTAAAGTACTTGGATACTTCGATTACGGCTGGCAGGTTAACCAGGCTTCGCAGAACCTGAAAATTGCCGGCGATTCGGATCTAGAGTACTTCCCGCTTCCAATCGTATTTGATGCTAATATCAAGGATCAGTATCTGGATCCTGAGTCATTCGTTCATAACCGCGGTATCGGTATTACGAAGAGTGCTAAAGACCCAGAACGCATTATCAAATTCTTCGATTACATGCTTACTGAGGAAAACCAAATCCGCAATCAGTGGGGCATCCAAGGACTGACCTATGAAGTGGATGAGAACGGTCGTTTCTACCGGACTCCAGAGCAAATTGAAAAACTGCGTGATAACCAATACAAGCAAGATGTCGGTCTGACATACTTCGAATACTATTGGCCAATGTGGGCCCAATCGTCTACCTTGTCAGACGGCAACGCTCACTCTCCTGGCAGACAGCCTGAAGTGGCGCAGCTGGACTTTACTGATGCTGAACGTGCGGCTCTCGAAGCTTACGGGGTTCAAACCTTCTCCGAAATGTTTTCCGAATCTGACCCAAGACCTTGGTTCCCAGCTTGGAGTATCGCATTTGAACAAGGATCGCAAGAGCAGATTTATGAGCAGCGCAGAGAAGATTTAGTCAAGCGCTTCCTGCCGAGACTGACGTTGGCTGATGCAGGTAAGTTCGACAGTGAATGGGAAACTTATCTCTCTGAATTCGAAAAGCTGGGTTATACTGCCCAGTATGAAGAATACCTGAGCACAAAGCTGAAAGAGAAAGTAGCTGCGGTCAGTGGCGAGTAAGTAGCGGGACGAACGTTGTTTGCGCGGAAGGAAGGGGCACTTGTTGTCCTTCCTTCCGACTTTTATACGCAGCGTCAAGCCGGTTCCTTGATTACGCTGCAAGAGAAGTTTCGGAGAATTCAGATAGGAGGCGAATGAACCATGCAGCAGTCCGCTAGCGCTGCGCCGGCTGTTACACCGCCGAAGTCTCCAAAGGCACCATCGGGGACCAAGCTTTTTTTCAAAACGCTAATGAAGCAAAGAGCACTCGTCATGATGTCAGTGCCATTTGTGATCTGGTTGTTTATTTTTCGATATTTGCCAGTTTGGGGCTGGACGTTGGCCTTTCAGGACTACCGGCCAGGACGCAGTTTCTCAGAACAGGAATGGGTAGGATTTAAGCACTTTGCATTTTTGTTCCAAGATGATTCTTTCTATCGCGTCATGCGCAATACGTTCGCAATGAGCTTTATCAATCTGATACTTGGATTCGTATTGGCCATTACATTGGCTATCTTGTTGAATGAATTGAAGAATATTGTATTCAAACGCGTAGTACAAACAATCAGTTATATGCCGTATTTCCTTTCCTGGGTAGTTGCGGCAAGTATTGTCATGGTTGCTTTATCTCCGGAAGACGGTGTCGTCAATCAAGTATTGATGGGACTTGGCATTATTGACAAGCCTGTGATGTGGTTAGGAGAAGGCTCATATTTCTGGGGGATTTTCGCCGCATCCGAAACTTGGAAAAACCTTGGATGGAATACGATTGTGTATTTGGCAGCCATTACTGTGATCGATCCGTCGCAATACGAGGCAGCTGATATCGACGGTGCCAACCGCTTTCGCAAAATCTGGCACATTACGCTGCCTGGGATGAGACCGGTTATCATAGTGCTGTTGATCCTGAATATTGGGCAAGTATTGGAAACAGGATTTGAAGCGCAATACTTGCTGAAAAATCCTGCGAATATGGATTACGCAGAAACCTTGGAGCTATTCGTCATTCGGTGGGGGATCAATTTCGGGAATTATTCCTTTGCCACGGCTGCGGGTATATTCAAGACTGTAATTAGCTTTACCTTGTTGTTTGCTGCGAACTCTTTAGCAAAACGACTGGGACAGGATCGACTATTCTAATGACCATCAAAGGAGAGGAGAACCATGGCTTCCTACAGAAAAGGAGCCCTTCGCCCGTCTTTGGGTGATCGGATATTCGATATATGCAATGTGTTGTTTATGCTGTTTTTGGTTACAGTGACCCTGTATCCAATGTTGAATCAGCTGGCATTATCGTTCAATGACGCCAATGATTCCATTCGCGGAGGCATTCATTTGTGGCCGCGGGAATTTACTTTGAAAAATTACGAATATGTGTTTCAACAGTCTACGATCTTTCACGCAACATTGATCTCCATCTTGCGTACGGTGATCGGAACAGCATTGACTGTATTCTGCTCTGCAATGGTCGCTTATACGATCAGCAAGCCTGAATACGTGCTCCGCAAGTTCGTTACAATTGCTTTTGTGCTTACGCTGTATTTTAACGGCGGTTTGATCCCGACGTTTCTGCTTATTAAAGATCTGAATTTGCTTAATAGCTTCTGGGTTTATATTTTCCCTGGATTGATCGGGGTGTTCAATCTGATCGTTATTCGCTCGTTCATTCAGGGGTTGCCCGATGGCATTCTGGAATCAGCCAAAATGGACGGTGCCGGGGAATTTACAACTTTCGTCCGCATCGTATTGCCGCTGACAGTACCGGCTTTGGCTACGATTTCCTTGTTTGCTGCCGTGTACCAGTGGAACTCTTGGTTTGATGTCTTCCTGTTCAATTCTTCGAACATTAATTTGAGTACGCTGCAGTATGAATTGGTAAAGATCTTGCAAAACTCCAACTCTGCGGTAACATCCAGGACGGCGGCAGACGCTTTCGCCAATGCGTCTACGGATAACTTTGTTTCACCGCTGGCTGTCCGAGCGACCATGACAATTGTAGCCAGCTTGCCGATCATGATGGTTTATCCATTCCTGCAAAAGTATTTTGTTAAAGGCATGACTGTGGGCGGTGTGAAGGGCTAACATCCAGGTAGATTAGAAAGGGGAGAGGTCATCATGTCTAAGCCGTTATTCTTCAACGCCCACCACTCTCCAATCGGCGCGTTTTCCAGCTTCACACTTGGATTTCCGGGCGCAGGCGGAGGGCTGGATCTGGAATTGGGCAGATCGCCGAGAACGAATGTGTTTATTGGCTTAGAAGCGGCTGAAGGCGGAATATATGAAGCGCTTCCGTTTTTCGCCAGCGGCGAAAGTGATGAGGCCAGACGTTATGACATCGAGAATCCCGACCCGAATCCGGATAAACCGAATATTATCATCCCTTTCAGCGAGGATCGGATTGAACGGAGCTTCCGGCTTTCTACTGATCGCTGGACTGCGGGGGATTTGAGCTTTGCCATCTATTCCCCCGTTCAGTCTGTGCCGGAACCGAGTACCGCTGAAGCGGCAAAATTAAAAGAAGTGTTGGTGCCAGCCGTTATTGCCGAGTTAACGGTAGATAATACCGGCTCGGACCGTCCGAGACGCGCGTTTTTTGGATATGAGGGGAGCGACCCTTACAGCTCCATGCGCCGTATTGACGACACATCCACTTTGATTGGGGTTGGCCAGGGGCGCCTGACAGCTATCGTAACGAATGACCCGTCGGCCAAGTCGGCACTGCATTTCAGTATGGAGGATATCTTGCTGAACCCGAAGGAAGAGAATTGGACATTCGGGTTAGGCAAAGTGGGTGCTCTAATTGTTGATGTGCCTGCAGGCAAGAAAAAGACGTTCCAATTCGCGGTTTGTTTCTACCGAGGAGGAGTGGCGACAACAGGAATTGACGCTGTCTATTACTATACGAAGCTGTTCAAGGATATCGAGGCAGTCGGTGAATACGCAACCGCACATGCCGGCCGCTTGAAATCATTGGCAGAAACGGCAAACCGCATGCTGGATGAGACAAAACTGTCTGAAGATCAGACGTTTATGATGGCTCATGCTATTCGTTCCTACTATGGAAATACCCAGCTGCTGGAAGCGAACGGAGAACCGATCTGGGTTGTGAACGAAGGCGAGTACCGAATGATGAACACTTTCGATCTGACAGTAGACCAGCTGTTTTTCGAAATCAGGATGAACCCTTGGACCGTGAAGAACGAATTGGATCTCTTTACCAAGCGCTACAGCTATGAGGATCGCGTGCGTTTTCCGGGAGAGGACAAGGAATATCCGGGCGGTATCAGCTTCACGCATGACATGGGTGTGGCCAATACGTTTTCACGCCCGCATTATTCATCATATGAGCTGTATGGGCTGGATGGCTGCTTCTCGCATATGACGCATGAGCAGTTAGTGAATTGGGTGCTCTGCGCTGCTGTTTACGTGGAGCAAACTGGCGACCGGCAATGGCTGGAAGCGAATATTGGAACATTGGAACGCTGTTTGGAAAGCATGCTGAATCGCGACCATCCCGATCCTTCGAAGCGCAATGGCATGATGGGGCTGGACAGCTCCCGGGTGATGGGCGGCGCTGAAATTACGACTTACGACAGCTTGGATGTATCTCTAGGCCAAGCGCGCAACAACCTGTATATGGCGGGCAAGTGCTGGGCTTCCTATGTGGCGCTGGAGAAGATATTCCGGGAAAACGGACGGGAAATGCTGGCGGATGCAGCTGGAAGCCAAGCAGAAAAGTGCGCGGCCACAATCGTCTCTCATATGACAGAGGAAGGGTATATTCCCGCTGTCATGGGGGAAGGAAATGATTCACGCATCATTCCGGCGATTGAAGGTCTAGTATTCCCCTACTTCACCAATTGTCTCGAAGCACTGGACTCGGAAGGGAGATTCGGCGCTTACATTCAAGCATTGAAGCGACATTTGGCAGCTGTGCTGAAGGAAGGCGTTTGTCTGTTCCCTGATGGGGGATGGAAGCTTTCTTCGACCAGCAGCAACTCCTGGTTAAGCAAGATCTATTTGTGTCAATTCGTAGCCAGACAGATTCTGGGCGTGCCATGGGATGAGCAAGGCGCTGCCGCTGATGCTGCGCATGTCGCTTGGCTTACGCATCCGACATTGTCGGTTTGGAGCTGGAGCGATCAGATTCTGGCAGGTGAAATAACAGGAAGCAAGTATTATCCGCGAGGGGTTACCAGTATTCTATGGCTGGAAGAGCAAGGTTCTATAGGGTAAGGCATTTAGGGTGATGAGCCTGGATTTCTTAGGCTGCTCTTGTTCGAAAGAGGCAAAGCAGGAGCTCTGAGTGCCGTTGAACAGCTATCGAACTTACGACGCCACCATACTTTACGGGGCATCAGGCTTCGGCTTGATGCCTGTTTCTATCCATGCAGATACGAAGCAAGGGATCAGCGGCCCGTTTAGCTTGAAGCCAACAGCATGCAAGGAGGTTTATGGAAGATGGCAAGCACCATGTACAAGGCGTGGCTGCAGAATCACCACGTTGAACAACCAGAGCTGAGAGAGGCTTTGGCGCGTTGGAGCGGTTCAATCGTCGCGTCGGTTCATACAGAAGTACTTGACACTGCAGTAAAGGAACTGGCGTTAGGGATCAAGCAACTTTACGGCGAGAAACCAACCGTTTCAAAAGTACCGCAAAGTGAAACATTCATTTATGTTGGAGTCGCGGACCAACTGGACAAATCTTTCGGTTATCTGGATAAGTCAGAGATACCCAGAGTAGGTCAGGAAGGTTATATTCTGAAGCATGTCGTGCGTGAACAGCATTCCATTCTAGCGGTACTTGGTGAAACCGATCGCGGAGCGCTTTATGGCGTCTTTCACCTGCTGCGATTGATGAATATGGGCGTGCAGCTGGAGCATTTGCACATAGTCGAGCGGCCGCGCAATCAACTGCGGATGATCAACCAGTGGGACAACGCGGACGGCACGATTGAGCGCGGGTATGCCGGCCACTCTATCTTTTTTAACGAAAACCAAATCGTCGAAGATATGACGCGGATTAAGGACTACGCCCGGCTGCTGGCATCTGTAGGCATCAATGCGATTGCCATTAATAATGTCAACGTGAACGAGGTGGAAACAGCGTTTATTTCGGAAGAGCAATTGCCTGCTGTAGCGAAGTTGGCTGATGTATTCCGTTCATATGGCATTAGGCTCTATATAAGCATTCATTTTGCCAGCCCCATGGAGCTTGGCGGCCTGTCTTCTGCTGATCCGCTTCTGCCAGAGGTGCGTGAATGGTGGAAGATGACCGCAGCTTGCATCTATGATCATATCCCAGATTTCGGCGGATTTCTCGTAAAAGCGGATTCCGAGCACAGACCGGGTCCATTCGCATATGGACGTGATCATGCCGAAGGTGCGAATATGCTTGCTGAAGCCCTTGAGCCATTCGGCGGCATTGTCATTTGGCGATGCTTCGTTTATAACTGCATGCAGGACTGGCGCGACCGGTCTACGGATCGTGCACGCGCTGCTTATGATCATTTCAAGCCGCTTGACGGCAGCTTCCATGATAATGTTGTGCTGCAGGTCAAGAACGGACCGATGGATTTTCAGGTGAGGGAACCTGTTTCTCCGCTGCTCGGCGCTATGAATCAGACGAATCAGATGATTGAGTTTCAAATTACACAGGAATATACGGGGCAGCAGCGACATCTTTGTTATTTGATCCCGCAGTGGAAAGAAGTGCTGGAGTTCGACACGCACGCCAAGGGAAAGGGCTCATATGTGAAGCATATCGGAGACGGTACCCTGTTCGGCATGAAAATCAGCGGGTATGCGGCCGTGTCCAACATTGGCGATGATGAGAACTGGACGGGACATACGCTTGCGCAGGCGAATCTTCATGGGTACGGACGCCTTGTATGGAATCCTGATTTGACCGCAGAGGAAATTGCCGAGGAATGGATTCGACTTACGTTCGGAAATGAGGAGCAAGTTGTGCGGACCGTAGCAGATATGCTGCTCGCGTCATGGCATATTTACGAACAATACACGGCGCCGTTAGGCGTAGGCTGGATGGTTGCGCCTAACCATCATTACGGACCGGATGTTGACGGTTATGAGTACTCAAGATGGGGAACTTATCATTTCGCTGATCGGGAAGGCATTGGCGTAGACCGGACGGACAAATCGGGGACAGGATATGCAGGCCAATATTTCAGTCCGAATCGAGAGATGTACAACCAACTGAGCAGCTGTCCAGATGAGCTGCTGCTGTTCTTCCACCATGTCCCTTATACGCACAAGCTGCAATCCGGTCAAACCGTGATTCAGCACATTTATGAGACCCGCTTCACTGGAGCGGAACGAGCAGAGTGGCTGATTCAGCAATGGACCTCACTGGAAGGGAAAATTGATCCGGAGCGGTACGAGCAGGTGCTTGAACGTCTGCAAGAACAGGCAGAGCATGCGAAGGAATGGCGTGATGTGATTAATACGTACTTTTATCGAAAGTCGGGCATTGCAGATGAGAAGGGTCGAACAATTTATCGATAAAGAAGCGAGGAAAGGGAGAGAACCAAATTGTTCAAACAAGTAACAGTCAGCGGGGCAACGCAAGGCGTTCTGAAACGTCACTGGAAGCGTTCGATCGGCACAGGGCGATTAGGCCTGGCTTTGCAGCAGGAATATCAGGAGCACTTGGAGATGGTTCAGGAAGCTATTGGCTTTGACTATATACGCGGACACGGCTTGCTGCATGACGATGTCGGCATTTACCGCGAGCTGACACAGGACGGCGAAACCCGAGTTTTTTATAATTTTACTTATATTGATCGCATTTTCGACGCATATCTGGCCAAAGGACTAAAGCCTTATGTAGAACTGGGCTTTATGCCTGAAGCCTTGGCCTCTGGCGATCAAACCGTCTTTTATTGGAAGGGAAATGTCACGCCCCCAAAGGATTATGATCGATGGGCAGCCTTGATTGAGGCGGTTATCCGTCATTTTATCGAGCGGTATGGGTTGAAGGAGGTGCTGACCTGGCCGTTTGAAGTGTGGAATGAACCGAATTTGGTCAACTTTTGGAAAGATGCGGACCAGGCTGAATATTTCAAGCTGTATCAGGTTACGGCTGAAGCGGTGAAGCGGGTCCATCCGGAATTGCAAGTGGGGGGACCGGCGATATGCGGCGGTTCAGATCACTGGATCACGGATTTCCTGGAATTCTGTCATGCGCGGAATGTGCCCGTGGATTTTGTAAGCCGCCATGCTTATACAGCACGGCAGCCGCATCGCAAAACACCGGAATATTACTATCAGGAATTGGCTAATCCGGAAAAAATGCTGCATGAACTTCAAGAAGTGCGAGAGATGATTCGACAGTCGCCATTTCCTGATTTGCCTTTTCACATTACGGAATACAACACCTCCTACAGTCCAATCAATCCGGTGCACGATACCGCGCTGAATGCAGCCTACTTGGCTAGAATTCTCAGCGAATCGGGCGATTATGCGGATGTCATGTCCTATTGGACATTCAGCGATGTGTTCGAGGAGTCGGATGTGCCTAAGGCGCAATTCCACGGCGGATTTGGTTTGATTGCGCTGAATGGGATCCCAAAGCCAACCTTCCATCTGTTCGCTTTCTTCCAAGCGCTTGGAGAAGAAGTGTTGTATCGGGATGATTCGCTGCTCGTCACGCGCCGGGAGGACGGAACGCTTGCGCTCCTATCCTGGAACGCAGTATTGGAAGAAGGAGAAGAAGGGGATGAACAGCATATTCAGGCGAAGCTTCCGTTTTCCACTGAAGAAGTGTTCGTGAAGCGACAGATCGTGAATGAGGCTTATGCGAATCCATGGAAGACTTGGCAGCAGATGGGGCGCCCTCGTTTTCCGAGCAAGGGTCAAATACAGACTTTGCGGCAGGCGGCTGTGCCGAAGCTAACCACGCAAGCCGCGCGCACCGCTGATGGTGTTCTGGAACTAAACTGGAAGATGGGCAAAAACGAGATTACGCTTTTGGAAGTGGCGCCTGTTCGGAATGAGTCACATACGTATTGGGGGCTGGATGACAGCCTTATCTATCGCGGGGGAACAGAGGAGGAAGACCAATGAGTGCAAGGAAAGGTGCTTTTTATACTGGACAATATCGCAATCTGCTGCTCGACTACGGCTTTGATGAACAAGAAATTGATTCGCGTCTGCATGAAACGTGGACTGCGCTATTCGAGGGGGCGGACGAGACCCGCATCTACTACCCGGTTGGGAATGACATGGGCTATATGCTGGATACCGGCAACAACGATGTACGCACCGAGGGCATGTCTTACGGGATGATGATGGCTGTACAGATGGATCGTCAAGATGTCTTCGACCGACTGTGGAAATGGACGAAGTCCTATATGTATATGACAGAAGGTGTACACGCCGGTTACTTTGCCTGGTCCTGTCTTCCGGACGGGAAGCGTAATTCGAACGGTCCGGCACCGGATGGCGAGGAATACTTTGCATTGTCTCTGTTTTTCGCTTCCCATCGCTGGGGCGATCGGGAGGAGCCGTTCAATTATAGCGAACAGGCCCGGACACTGCTGCGCACATGTGTGCATAAAGGAGAAGATGGCGAAGGATACCCGATGTGGAATCTGGACAATAAGCTCATCAAGTTCGTTCCGGATTGCGAATTTACGGATCCCTCTTATCATCTGCCTCATTTCTATGAGCTGTTCGCCTTGTGGTCATTTCCTGAGGATCGCACATTCTGGAAAGAAGCAGCTGCCGCCAGCCGCCGATTTTTGCCGACTGCGTGCCATCCGGTAACGGGACTGTCACCGGAATATTCCTTTTATGACGGCCAGCCCAACCACATTCGGGGGTACGGTCATTTCTTCAGCGATTCGTACCGAGTAGCCGCGAATATTGGACTGGATGCGGAATGGTTTGCAGCGGATGAATGGCAGCGCACAGAGGCGGCGCGCATTCAAGCATTCTTCGCGGACAAAGAGCCGGATGATTACCGCCGCTATACGATCGAAGGGGAGCCTTTCGAAGAGAAATCGCTGCATCCGGTCGGCTTGACCGCGACCAATGCGGTGTCCGCATTGGCGAATCCGGAGGATCCGAACGCCCGGATTAGCGTCGAGAGGTTTTGGCAAACGCCTGTGCGAACAGGAGATCGCAGGTATTATGACAATTGTCTTTATATGTTCGCCATGCTGGCGTTAAGCGGGCGTTTCAGAATTTGGATGCCGAAGGACCAGCAACCATAAAGAGCACGAGAAGAAAGAGAGCGGATAGCTGGAAGCAAGAAGGGCTTCTCCATTTTGGAACTGGAGAAAGCCCTTTTCCTACTATCATGAGGGCCTGCTAGGTTCACGAATATGCTGCAGCAGAAATCGTATTGACAAAGTAAAGACATGCGGACAATAGTAAGGAAAGGAGGGGACGTCCATGAAGCAAAATAAGTATGATGAACATCCATTCTTTTCAGCGTATGAAAAAATGCCGAGGTCCGTACATGGTCTGGAAGGCGCGGGAGAGTGGCATGCCTTCCGATCAGTGCTTCCGGATATGCGCGGCAAGCAGGTGCTGGATTTGGGATGCGGCTTTGGCTGGCATTGCAGGTACGCGCGCGAGCAGCAGGCCCGTTCCGTGACAGGGGTAGACATTTCCGCGAACATGCTGGGCAAAGCCCGGGAGTTGACCAATGATCCGGCTATTTCCTATGTGCAATCGGCTATCGAAGATGTCCAGTTTCCGGAGTGTTCCTTTGATTTGGTGCTCAGTTCCTTGGCCTTTCATTATATAGACGACTTTGAAGAGGTTTGCAGAAAGGTGCATCAGTTTCTTGAAAAAGAGGGACGCTTTGTATTTTCCGTGGAGCATCCGATCTTCACATCCTGCAGTGAACAGGATTGGCATTATGACGGACAGGGAAATCGGCTTCATTGGCCGATTGACCATTATCAATCGGAAGGCAGACGCGATACCGCGTTTTTAACACCCAATGTGATTAAATACCATCGAACGGTTTCCACTTATATGAACACCATGATTCATGCAGGTTTTCGCATAGACGCCGTCATCGAGCCTATGCCGTCCGATGAGATGCTCAGGCAGCACCCGGAAATGAAGGAGGAGCTGCGACGGCCCATGTTTCTTATTATTGCTGCGAGCAAAAACCGGGTGTGAAGGCATGCGGGAGGGTGGGGGTATCCCCGCCCAAATTCCACAACAAGTTGACAGCGTTTTCAATTCATGAATATAATAGGTGTAACGGTTTAGGAAACCGATTCCCAAAACGTGTGGAAGCACGGGGATTATTTTGGAAGAAGCCGGGTGAAGCCATTGAAAATTACAATTGATGTCGTCGCGCAAAAAGCTGGCGTGTCCAAGACCACTGTATCCCGCATTTTGAACGGGAATTATGCTCACACGAGCGAGAAAACCCGCAACCGCGTCTTGCAGGTGATGAAAGAATTGGATTACCGGCCGAACGCCTTGGCGAAAGGGTTGAAGTCGCTAAGGACAGACGTCATTGGCATCCTCTTGTCCAATTTGAAAAACCCGTTCTGGGCCACTGTATTGGAAGGGGTAGAGGATGCTTGCCGAGCATCGGGTTACAACTTGATGATCTGCAATTCGGATGAGGACCCGGAACTGGAGTTTCAAGCGATTCGTCAACTGCAGATGAGGCAAGTGGACGGTGTCGTGATGAATCCGACTATGCGAAATCCGAACCTTTATCGCAAGCTGGTGGAGGATGCCTACCCGCTCGTGGTGATGAATCGGCGAGTGGATGATCTCGGCGCACAATCCGTAGTCGTAGACAATGTGAAAGGCGCCAGCCTGGCAGTGGAGCATCTGCTTCGGTGCGGAAAGCGCCGGCCAGCCGTATGCTATTATGCCAATCCCGGCGTGACTACCTGGCAGGATCGTGTGGAGGGCTACCGATTAGCTATGAAGTCTCACGGATATGGAGAGCATGATCTGCGAGTGGTCGAGGCAGAGCAGAGCCCGAATGCGGTTAAGCATGCTGTGCTCGAGTTGATGAAGAAACACCCGGATACAGATGCAGTGTTCTCCACAAACAATATGATGACTTTAGAGGTGATAGAGGCGTTGAAGGAACTCGGCTTGCGCATTCCGGCAGATGTGGCGGTCTTGGGATATGACGACACCGTATGGGCCAAGCATATGGATCCCCCGCTCACTACGGTCCGGCAGCCTGGTTATGAGATGGGGAAAATTGCGGCAAACTTATTGATCCAATCGATTCGCGATGGAGGCCATCCTGCTGCTGACCCTGTTGTGCTCCAGCCGGAGCTGGTCATCAGGCGCTCCTGCGGGTGGCAGAGCAGTTAGGCTGGAAGCAGTTTAGCCTCGTGTGACAGTATGTTGCCGCAACAGGTACAGGGCGAAGAAATTTTGCAGAAATGAGGGATGGTGACATGGTAAACTATGGGTTTCGCGTATTGCCGTTAACCCGCAGGCCAGATTCAAGCTTAATACAGCAATGCATGTCCATTGCCACACCATTGCTAAGCGACAATATGCATCGAGTTCAAGGTACAATAGCCGGATTTGTCCCTTATCATCGCAGCGCCAAACTTGCGGGAGCGGCCTTTACTGTACGTACGAGACCCGGGGATAACCTGATGGTGCATAAAGCCATCGATATGGCTGAGCCGGGTGATGTCATCGTGGTTGACGCTTGCGGCGAATTGTCTCAAGCCATCCTGGGAGAAATTATGCTTCGGTTGGCGGAGAAGAGAGGCATAGCCGGTTTTGTGATTGACGGGGCCATACGCGATTCGGCTGCTTTTCGCGAGCGGGATTATCCGTGCTTTGCCAGAGGAACAACGCACAGGGGACCATACAAGGAAGGGCCGGGCGAAATCAATGTGCCCGTCACGATTGGCCGCATGCCGGTTATGCCGGGGGATCTGATCGTAGGCGACGAAGATGGCATTGTCGCAATTCCGCTGGATTACGCAGCCGAAGTTGTTCAGGCAGCGCAGCGCCAGCTTGCGCGAGAGCAACGAACATTTGAAGAGATTGCCGAAGGCTCGTTGGATCGAAGCTGGGTTGACGAAGCGTTGAAGCGCAAAGGCTGTGAGCTGCCGTGACCCAGAAATTCCACTATCAACGGTTGGAGCATTTTTGTGCCCGTATGTTTGAGCGTGCTGGTGTCCCCATGGAGGAAGCCAAATTGGTAGCGGAGTCATTGGTCCAAGCTGATCTAAGAGGCGTCGATTCACACGGTGTCGTACGTGCAGACATTTATTTGCGCAGATTGGAAGCGGGAATGGTCCAGACCGGCGGAATCATGCCCTATACAGAAGATGGCGCGATTCGGATACTGGACGGCGCAAATCATTTTGGCGCTGTAGTTGGCTGCAAGGCATTGGCTATGGCCATGGAAACTTCCCGGAAATATGGCTGCGGCGTGGTAGGAGTCAAAGGCTCGAATCACTTCGGAACTTGCGCGTATTATTTGTTGAAAGCGGTGCGGCAGAACCAAATCATGCTGATCCTGTCCAACGCTTCCCAGACGATGCCGCCTACAGGAGGAATCCGTCCATTTATCGGGACGAATCCTTTCTCCGTAGGCGTGCCGGCCGGCACGCATCCGCCTTTTATTCTGGATATGGCAACCAGCGTTGTGGCCCGCGGAAAGATTATTTCTGCTGCTCAGAAAGGAGAACCCATTCCCGCTGGATGGGCTATAGATAAATATGGAAATCCGACGACGGACGCGCATGCGGCTTTGGAGGGCTCCGTGCTGCCGCTGGGCGGAGCGAAGGGGTATGCCATTTCCATGTTTATCGATATTATGAGCGGAGTCCTAACAGGTGCCGGTTTCGGGAGATACGTGAACAACATGTATGAAAATTGGGAAGACCCGCAAAATGTCGGCCATTTCTTCATCGCGCTGGATATCCCCAGATTCATGCCGCTTGAACGGTTCAAAGCGCGTATGGATTTGTATCTGGATGAAATGAAAGCAGAACCGACCGCTCCGGGAGTTCCGGAGATTTTGATTCCAGGAGAGTTGGAGCATCGCTGCACATTAGCCCGCATGCGCGAGGGTATTGCTTTGCCGGCAAAGGTCGAGGATGAACTGAGAGTCTGGGGAGAACGGTTTGACCTGAACTTGTCCGATGCGATCATTGAATGATTGCTAGTTCCAATCACAGGGGAAAAGAGGGATCAACATGCTGCTAAACCGAATATTTCGTTATGAGCTGCCCACTGCAATTGAGTTTGGAAACGGTGCCATTCGCCAGCTTGCCGAGCATGTTCGTGCGCTGGGCGGAACCAAAGTGCTGCTGGTCAGCGATCCCGGTGTGCAGAAAGCAGGAGTGACCGATAAATTGACGGCCGTGCTGATGCGCGACAATCTGCCATTCATCATCTACAACGATATTGAGCCAGATCCCGATATTGAAGGCGTCATGCGAGGACGAGATGTTGCGGCATCCGAAGGATGCGACATCGTAGTCGGACTGGGCGGAGGCAGCGCGCTGGATACGGCGAAGGCGATTGGATTGATGATGACGAATAAGGGGCATATTCGCGATTATGTTGGCATCAACCGGGTCCCGCGCAAAGGAGCGCCTGTTATCGCTGTACCGACTACAGCGGGAACCGGAAGCGAGATTACAATCTGGTCCGTTCTGTCTGACAAGTCGGCGAAGGTGAAGCTGAGCGTGGGCAGCGCCTATAATTGCCCTGACATCGCGGTTTGCGATCCGGAACTTACGTTGACATTGCCGGCATCAATTACGGCAGCGACGGGGATGGATGCATTAACGCATGCCCTTGAATCCTATGTCAATAAAGCAACGCAGCCGATTTCGGAAGCGTTGTCCATGCAAGCCATGAAGATGATTGCCGCGAGCCTGCGCACTGCTGTCGTGCAAGGGGAGAATGTGCAGGCGCGTTACGATATGCTGTTGGCCAGCCTGATAGCGGCGATGGCCTTCAATCCGACCCGGCTCGGCCTTGCACATGCTTTGGCTATACCGCTTGGCGCCCATTTCCATATTCCGCACGGTATGGTGAATGCGATTTTGCTTCCTGAGGTTATGGCTTATAACCTCATAGGAAATCTCGAGAAGTACAAGGAAATCGCCCGTATTTTTGGAACACCTGTTGAAGGACTATCCTTAAGGGATGCAGCAAAGTGTTCAGTAACCGCTATCAAGCAATTAAAAGAAGATGTAGGCATTCAGAATAAGCTTTCTGATTATGGCGTAACAGAAGAGGCGCTTCAGCAAATCGCCGAAGAAGCGATGATATCCGGCAATGTGCCTGTCAACCCGCGCAAGCCTTCGCTGGAGGATTTGAAGCAAATATGCCGGAATGCGATGTAGGCCATAAGGAGGAACGGAAAGGAAGTAGATAACCATGACTAGCAAGATGAGAGACTGGCTGGATCGGAACAGCGGCCGCACCTATGGGAATTATATTGACGGTGAATGGATTTCCAGCTCAAGCGGAGCTACATCAGCGTTGTATGAATCTGCGATGCCGGATCGGCTGTTGGGCCAGTTCGCCTGTTCGGATCAAGCGGACGTCGATCAGGCTGTAGCAGCCGCGCATCATGCGTTCCAAACCTGGAGGCTGGCGCCCCCTTCTGAAAAGGCGGCAATCCTGTACAAATTTGCAGATTTGCTGGAACATCATAGAGAAGAACTGGCCTACATCCTTTCCGCTGAACAAGGGAAGGTGCTGACGGAATCGTTCGCCGAGGTTGCGCGTGCAGCGGCAGAAGCGCGTTTTGCGGCAGGCGAAGCATTTCGCGTGGAAGGCGTAACGCTGCCCAGCGACAATCCGCTCGTGCGAAGCGAGGTTGTCCGCTACCCGCTTGGCGTCATAGCCGCGATTGCTCCCTGGAACTTTCCGGTTGTCACGCCAGTCCGCAAACTTGCGCCAGCCATAGCATACGGCTGTACGGCTGTATTGAAGCCGGCATCGGCTACACCTTGGTCTGCGGTACGGATCATCGAGCTGTTGGCTGAAGCCGGGCTGCCGAAGGGCGTCGTGAATCTGGTAACCGGTTCTGGAAGTCAGGTTGGCGACGCATTAACGGAGCATCCGTTAGTACAGGGCATCAGCTTTACCGGTTCGACTGAGCTGGGCCTGCGCATTAACCAAATTGCAGCAGCACGGCTAGCCAGAACGCAGCTTGAGATGGGCGGCAAAAATGCTGCGCTTGTGCTTGACTATGACAATCTTCCTTTCGCGGCGGATCAGATCGTGAACGCTGCATTTGCCTGCACAGGCCAGCGATGTACGGCAATCAGCAGAGTGATTGTGCTGCCGTCACAGGCCGAGCGGCTGACCGAATTGATCCGGGAGCGCATGGAAGCGCTCCGCATGGCTCCGGCGTGGGCAGACGGCGCGCAAGTAGGCCCTGTAATCAATGAGCGGCAGTTTCAAACAGTGAACCGATATATTGAGATTGGTCAGCAAGAAGGGGCAGATCTTTTGTGTGGCGGGGAAAGAATAGAAGTGAATGATCCGTATTTTGCAGAAGAGCGTCAGGGGTATTTCTTGAAGCCCGCATTGTTTGCAAATGTGACCAAGGAGATGCGCATTGCACAGGAAGAAATATTCGGTCCGGTGTTGTCGATCCTGGTGGCCGAACATACGGATGAGGCGCTTGCCATAGCCAACGCTACCGATTATGGTTTGGCCGCCTCTGTCTTTACTTCTTCTATTCGCACGGCCGAGCGAATGGCCGCGGAACTGGATAGCGGCATGGTGCATATCAATCACGGTACCGCGAGCCAGGCCCATGTTCCTTTCGGAGGTGTCAAGCATTCCGGTTTCGGCGCCTATTCGATTGGGCACACGAACCAGGAGTTTTTCACTCAAGTCAAGGCTGTCTATGTTGGACGGTGAATTTTTTATTGAATTAAGTCAAAAGCATTGCTCGTTCGCATTCAGGCGCGTTACTCTTTAGTCTAAAGATAACGCGCCTGCATTTTAAGGAGGAATGGATTGTGCAGATTACAGTGCTGGACGGATATACGTTGAATCCGGGAGATTTGTCGTGGGAAGGCCTGCAGGCGTTAGGAACCCTTCATGTCTACGAACGGACATCTCCGGAGCTCATTGTGGAGAGGGCGAAAGAGGCGGACATCGTGCTGACGAACAAAACGCCGCTCACTTCTGCCACGATCGCGCTGCTGCCAAAGCTGAAGTATATCGGCGTGCTGGCCACCGGGTACGACGTAGTCGATGTGGAGGCTGCTTCTGCCCGAAACATTCCTGTTTCCAATGTGCCAACTTACGGAACCGACTCTGTCGCCCAATTTGTTATGGCGCTGTTGCTGGAGCTCTGCCACCGGATCGGCAGCCACAGCCAATCGGTTCATCGTGGGGAGTGGAGCGAAGGGAATGATTTTTGCTACTGGCATTATCCGCTAACGGAACTGGCCGGCAAGACGATGGGCATCATCGGTCTCGGGAGAATTGGGTTGCGAACAGCTGAGTTGGCGGCCGCTTTCGGCATGAAGGTGAAGGGATATGCGAGAACCCCCAAGCCCAATCTGCACAGCATTGAGCAGTGCGGCCTAGATGAGCTGCTGCGCACCTCGGATGTTGTCAGCTTGCACTGTCCGCTGACAGAAGAGACGGCAGGCATGATGCATCGCGGGAATTTGGCCAAGATGAAAAATCATGCGCTGCTTATTAATACGGCCAGAGGCAAGCTGGTGATCGAGGCCGATCTTGCTGCCGCTTTGCGAGAGGGCGTGATTGCAGGGGCCGCATTGGATGTGCTGGAATCCGAACCGCCGAAATCCGGCAGTCCGCTGTTCGGTCTGGACAACTGCATCATTACGCCGCATATCGCATGGGCAAGCAGGGAAGCCAGAACACGCCTGCTGCATACAGCTGTCGAGAATGTCAGCAGATTTATGAAAGGGGAACCTTTCCATGCCGTTAATCGTGCATAGCGCCAAAAAAATGAGAAAAAAGAGGGGACTACAGTGAAGATTGTATTGGCACCAGATTCATTCAAAGGTTCGGCTTCTTCCAAACAACTTTGCCAGGCGATGGCCGAAGCGGTGCATCGTGAGTTGCCAGAAGCGGAAATCGTGCAGATTCCGATTGCCGACGGAGGGGAAGGCACGGTAGAAAGCATCGTGTTGGCCGCGGGAGGCGAGCTTGTTACCGAGATCGTCAGCGGACCGGACAACCGTCCTGTGGAAGCGTCCTATGGCGTACTGGCTGACGGAAAAACCGTAGTGATCGAGACCGCGCAAGCATCCGGTTTGCATCTGGTTCCAGAGGAAAAGCGAAATCCGCTCCATGCAACTTCCAAAGGCACAGGCGAGTTGATTGCCAAAGCGCTAGACCGAGGATATAGAGAGTTCATTATCGGTCTCGGCGGCAGTGCGACGAATGATGGCGGTATGGGATTGCTGCGCGGCTTGGGCGTGGAGTTTTACGGCCATGATGACGTTCCGTTGTCGGAAGGCGGGGCGGCCTTAATCGGTTTGAAGCGAATTGATGATTCCGCTATTCATCCGGGAATCAAGGAGGCTGTATTTCGAGTAGCGTGTGATGTGGATAATGTCATGTGCGGACCCCAAGGCGCATCGGCTGTATTTGGTCCGCAAAAAGGGGCAACTCCCGAAATGGTTCGTCTGCTCGACAGCGCGCTCAACCATTTTGCCGAAGTGGTGCTGCGGCAGAAGGGATTGAACATGCTTGCCTGGAAGGGCGGTGGCGCCGCTGGCGGCATTGGCGCGGCTATTATGGCATTTCTGCAAGCGCAGTTCGAATCCGGTATTGAGACGATGATGCGTGTCGTGAAATGGGAAGAGCAAATTCAGGACGCTGATTTGATTATTACGGGAGAAGGAAAGCTCGACAGTCAGACACTTTCGGGCAAGGTCATCCAAGGATTAAGCGGTCCCGCCCGCAAGCTGGGTGTTCCGGTTGTAGCCTTGACCGGGAAAGTAGAGCTGACCTCTAACGAGCTGAACCAACTAGGTGTAACCAGTGCGTTTTCCATCGTACCGGGTCCGGTTGATTTGGCGGAGGCTATGGCGCATGCGCCGGAATGGGCAGCGAGACAAACCGGGCAAGTGGTTCGTTTGATCCGTGCATTTTCGCGATAGCACGCAAAAATGTGTATAATATAGCGCAGGACTGATTTACGTGGAGGTGTACAATTCGTTGGATACCATTACGCACACGTTGTTCGGCTTGACGCTGTATGGCGCAGTCAACAAATCCAACATGAACGTAAAGGAAAAGCGTGTCCTGTTGCTGACTGCCGTAACGGGCTCGCAGATTCCGGACATCGATGTAATCTCGGCATGGTGGGACACTGCCGGCCGCTATCAGATGTGGCATCGAGGCATCACGCATTCCATTTTCCTGGCTCCCGTTTGGGCGGCTTTGATTGCCGGATTGGCTCGACTGATCTTCGGCGTGCGCGGATGGATTTGGTATGTGACCGCGCTTATTGCGGTATGCATTCATAATACGAGCGATCTATTCAATGCATGGGGGACAGGCTACCTGGAGCCTTTCTCTTCGGTGCGCATCACGTTCGGCACGATTCCGATTGTCGATCTCGTATTCTGGCTTGTCATGGGCATCGGATTTCTTGTAGCCCGTTATGGCCGTCGTTGGCAGAAGCATCATGTATATCGAGCAGTTTGGCTGTTATTGGCCATGCATGTGGCCATCCAAACTGCACAAGGGGCTGTATTGCATCATGAGGCAAGACAACAATACGAACAGGTTGCTTTGTCTGCAGACTTTATTCCAGGTTTTTTCACGGTTATAGGCAAGAGAGAGCACGAGGTTGAGATTAAGCGGGGAACGGTGTGGAAGGAAATGGAGGAAGTAGCGACGCTGACTTCGGCAGAAGGGGCGGATCTGGATACGCTATTCGCTGAAAATCCGAAGGCGAAAACCTTGTTTGAATGGTCCCCGTTCGTTGTCGTGGAAGACGACGGCAAGCGAATTGGCATTTACGACCCCCGGTTTTATCGAAATGGCGAGTCATTTCTCTACGAGTACTTCGACCGCGCGGATTAATCCGCGCGGACTATCTTACCTGGTTTCGAAGAAATCACATGACGCTCTGGCGTGATAGGCGATATCGCTGATGCTTTGTTGAATCACTACCTGATTATCGTCAAACCGGATGATCCGTCCGCCTGCGCTTATAAGATGGTCATGTTCGAATACGCGAACGGCAAACTGCTTGTTCATGGCTTCTTGAAAATCGTCGTCGGTCAACAATTTGCGTGTGCGTGCCATAGATGAGCTCCTCCTTCACTGTTCCTTCCATTCTAACAAATGCAGTAGTTGAAGCCAATTCTCCCTTCATGCAGCATGCGTCCTTCTCTTGACGAACCCTCCAATCAATGCTACTATACCTATTATTATCTTAATTCCAATCTAATAGGTTGGAATTAAAACTACTACTTAGAGATTCACAGGGGGAGAAACAGAACATGGCACAAACCAAACGTATCATCATGCTGCTTCTCGTCGCTGTCCTGACTGCAGCTTTGCTTGCAGCTTGTGGCTCGAATGGCGGCAACGGCAATGCAAGCAATGTCGGCAATGAAGCAAACAGCGAAGGAGAAAGCAATGCTGGGACACAGGATGCTGGAGCAGAGAATCATCTGGCCGGCAAGAAGATTGCACTGATCATGCAGTTCAACACGGGTACATTCTCCGCGCAATATATTAACGGTGTGAAAGAACAGGCAGAGAAGCTTGGCGGCGAAGTGACCGTTTTCGCATCTGACAACGACATTGCCAAGATGGCATCCAACCTCGATCAAGCGGTCAACCAAAAGTTTGACGGCATCCTGATCGACCATGGCAATAAGGATGCGCTGCAAGCAGGCGTGCAAAAAGCGCTGGACAATGGAATTGCGGTAGTCGCTTTTGACGCTGCCATGGAAATGGAAGGCGTAACCGACCTTCAGCAGGACGACCAGAAAATGGCGGAATTGACGCTGGATCGTCTGGCACAGGACATTGGGGAAGAGGGCAATATTGTAAAAGTATGGGTTGCCGGCTTTGCACCAATGGAACGCAGACAAATCGCTTATGAGGAGTTCCAAGCGAAGTATCCGAACATTACCGAAATCGCCTCGTTCGGCAATGCCTCCAATCCGTTGCTGGATTCCCAGTCTCAGATGGAAGCCTTGCTGAAGAAATATCCGGAAGGCGAAATCGACGCAGTATGGGCAGCTTGGGATGAATTCGCCAAGGGCGCATCATTGGCCATTCAACAAGCGGGCCGCACAGAAATTAAAGTGTATGGCATTGACATGAGCGACGAAGACCTGCAGATGATTCAAGATCCTTCTAATCCATGGATCGCTTCGGCTGCAGTAGATCCGACAGATATTGGTCGCGTACAAGTCCGCTACCTGTACCAAAAGTTCAATGGGGATGAAACACCTGAGAAGGTTATTCTGGAGCCCGTCTTTGTGTCGGCAGACAACCTGCCTGAAGAACAGATTTCTACTGAAGAGCTTTCCGAGTATGTAGAAGGCTGGGGAAGCAGCGAGCAAGGCTACACAGACTGGATGAAGGAAATTGAACAATAATTGGTGAACCCTATAGAGCTGAACCGACCCCATCGGCCCGTCCGATGGGGTTTCCATTGATTGCAAGGAGGTCCGTTCCCTATGCAGCCAGCATTGGCGATGAACAGCATCACGAAAAACTTTCCGGGCGTGCAGGCGCTGAAGAACGTAGATTTCTCCGTTCATTCAGGGGAAATTCATGCACTGCTTGGGGCTAACGGAGCAGGCAAAAGTACGTTAATGAAAATTTTATCCGGCGCATATACCCCTGATTCAGGCACGATACAATTGGAAGGGAGGGAAATTGCGATTCACTCTCCTTCAGATGCGCTGCTTCACGGGATCATTTGTATCTATCAGGAAGTGGATACGGCGCTTGTCGGCAATTTGTCAGTCGCGGAGAACATCTTTATGGATCGGATGAGCCGCAGAAGTGGAAGCGGCTGGCTCCGCTGGGGAAGCATCAAGCGGGAAGCAACAGCTGTGCTGAAGCGGCTTGGCGCAGAAATTCCTGTAACGATGCAGGTTGATGAACTGTCGATTTCACAGAAGCAGCTCGTGCTGATCGCAAGAGCAGTCGTACAGCAGACGCGGGTGGTGATTTTCGATGAGCCTACCGCGCCGCTAAGCTCTGACGAAGCGGAGAGATTGTTCGCTATTATGCGCCAATTGAAAGCGGACGGGGTAGCATGCATCTTCATCTCTCATCGGTTGCCTGAAGTATTCAACATTTGCGACAGGATAACGGTTATGCGTGACGGAGAAGTCGTATCCGTTCAGTCCGTGAAGGAAACGACGATTCCCGCTGTTATTCAGAATATGCTTGGCAGAGCCTTTGAGGAAGAGTTTCCGAAGCTGAGTGTGCCAATAGGGAACGAATTGCTGCGGGTTGAAAACCTTCAGTATGGGCAAAAGGTTAGAAATGTGAATTTCTCTCTCAGGGAAGGCGAGATTCTTGGTATTGCCGGGCTGGTCGGAGCCGGCAAGACAGAGCTGTCCCGTGTCCTATTCGGGGCAGATCGTGCGGATACGGGAAGCATCCGGCTGAATGGACGATCCCACCGTTTTGCGGAGCCGTTCGAGGCTATTCAAAACGGGATTGTATTAGTGCCGGAGGAAAGGCGGAAGCAAGGCATCCTGGTCGATGAATCCGTGCGCGACAATTTGACTGTCCCGACGATGAAGCAATTTAGCCGAGCAGGCTTTCTGCAGACGCAGCGGGAAACCGAGCACGCGCGCAGCATGGTCGAGCAGCTGGGCGTGAAGACGCCGCATGTTCAGCAGAAGGTGGGGCTGTTAAGCGGAGGCAATCAGCAGAAGGTGGTCGTTGGCAAGTGGCTGCCGACTCAAGCGGATGTTTATTTATTCGATGAACCGACCAAGGGAATCGATATCGGCGCCAAGAGCGATATGTTCAAGCTGATCGGAGAATTGGCAGAGCAGGGCAAAGGAATTATTTATTTCTCTTCCGAACTAGCGGAGATTCTCGGGATTGCGGATCGGATACTCGTCATGTGCGACGGGCGGATTGTCAAAGAATTGACGAGGGACGAAGCGACTCAGGATACCATCATGTATTATGCCAGCGGCGGAACGGAGGCAGAGGACAATGAACAATAACAGGTTGCTTGATCTAACATTCAAATATGGCGCTATCGTAGTCATCATCGGCGTGTTTGTATTTTTCTCCCTGACGGAGGAGCACTTCCTGACTTACAGCAATATTACGGACATTTTGCGTTCCATCGCGATTGTCACGTTTATTGCAATCGGGGTAACGATCTCGCAAATCGTTGACGGATTTGATTTATCTGTTGGCTCCACCGCATCGCTGGCTACAGTCGTGGCGGCAGCCTTGATGGTTTGGTACGAGCAGCCGCTGTACATTGTTTTGATCGTTCCCGTCGTGTTGGGGGCTTGCATCGGCATGCTGAATTCCTTGCTGATCGTTCGCATCCGAATACCCGACCTGCTTGCCACTCTTGCAATGATGTACATCATTGCAGGGGTGCAAAAAACGTTCACAAAAGGCTACTCGATTTATAATCAAATGCTGATGCCGAACGGAGATAAGGCGCCTGGCACTTTCCACGACAGCTTTCTATGGATAGGCCAAGGCAAGCTGTGGGGCATTCCATTCCCGGTCATCTTGCTGCTTGTGACTGTTGCGGTCGTGCATATTCTTCTCCGCTATACCCGTTGGGGAAGACAGATGTATATAACCGGAGGCAACCGCGAAGCTGCCCGATTGTCCGGCATTAAGGTCAATCGCGTGCGGTTGGCTGCCTATGTGCTTTCCGGCTCATTGGCGGGATTTGCCGGTGTGCTGTATGCGGCGCGGGTTGGGTCCGGTCAAATCGACGCTGGCGCTCCGCTGCTTATGGAATCGGTAGCGGCTGTGTTCGTAGGGTATTCCGTATTCGGCGCAGGCAAGCCGAACGTAATCGGCACATTTTTCGGCGCGGTACTGATTGGCATTTTGCTCAATGGCTTGACCATGATGAATCTTCCGTACTACTCGCATGATATTGTCAAGGGAACGATTCTGGTGCTGGCCTTGTCCATAACCTTTATTCATCTGTCAAGGAGAAAAGCCTGAGATGGAGATACACGCAAAAAAATGGTTGGGGGAACGAAGTTCCTGCCCAACCATTTTTTTATTCCAGCCTCAACGAACCGGTATTCGGATCAGCGAGGACAATGCGGGTTTTGATGTCGCCCTTGTCGGCATCCTTGAACTTCAACAAGCTGGTTCGGCCTTTCGTCAACAGCGAACGAACCATCGCTTCGGTTAACGTCTTGCCGAAGCTCTCCTTCCAGATGACGAAGCCGCAGCCTGCCTTGTAATGTGTGCAGCCATATCCTTTTCTGCCGAGAATGATGCTGCCGCCGCAGCCGCTCCTTGGGCAAGGAGCGATCATTCGATTCTGTCCCGCCGGTTGAACGGGCTTTGACCCGTTTTTCTTATCCCCAGTTTTGCGAGGAATGCTTGACTTGCGCCTTCTCCCCGACCCCCGGCTGTCCGCATCTTCGCCGAAGGCTGACCGCTCTGCGCGCTGCTGCACACGTACTTTGTCCACGATCATTGTGGCAAATTGCCTAACCTTTTCCATGAAGGCTTCATCGGACGCGAGTCCGCGTGAAATGTCGTGCAGGCGCTTTTCCCACATGCCCGTCATTTCAGGTGAAGTCAACAGCTGAATGCCTGCCCTGCGAATAACCTCGATTGCAGTCCTGCCCTTCTGAGTGATGGCAATTCGCTTGCCGCTCATCTGAATATATCCCACCTGTTTCAGTCTCTCAATGGTAGCTGCGCGTGTGGCCGGTGTGCCTAATCCGCTATCCTTCATGGCATCTCGCAGCTGTTCATCCTCCACCTGTCGACCCGCACTCTCCATGGCCTTCAGCAAGGTGCCCTCCGTATAGGGCTTGGGCGGCTGGGTTTGCTTTTCCTTGGCTTCCGCTTTCACGCAGCTGACACCGCTGTTTGCATCCAAGACGAACGGGATTTCGATTTCTGTTTCTTCTTCCTCGCTGTCCGAGCGCGAACGTGAGCGCTTCTTTCCCTCCTCCTTTTGATCCAGTATCTTCCATCCAAACTGCAACCGTTCCTTGATTGTGGTTTTGAATGGATGCTTTCCCACCACGGTTAGAATGGTGTGCACAGTATACACAGCGGGAGGATGAAAATGGCTGAGAAATCTGCGGACAATCAGCTCGTATAGCTTAGCTTCATCCGCTCCGAGCTTTCCTGGCTGTTTATGAGTAGGGAGGATTGCGTGATGGTCTTCTACTCTCGCCGGGTTGCATATTTGCGCATTATTCCGATGCACGAAACGTTTGTCAGCCGTCGACGCAAGCTCGTTATAGGAAGACTTTCGGATACATTCCAAGGCGCGGTGCATTTCGGGAATGTTTTGTTCTGTCACGTAGTTCGAATTTGTCCTCGGATATGAGATCACTTTATGCTTCTCGTAAAGCGCCTGAGCTACATCCAGTGTCTTCTTGGCAGAAAAGCCGAATTTCGCATTGGCATCCCGCTGTAGAAGCGTCAAATCATAGAGCTTGGGCGGATACTCCTTGCTTTCTTTCTTGTCGTACTGCTCAATGCGGCCGGGTTGACCGGTTGTTTCTTCCACGATGCGCTGAGCCAGCTTCTGATCCTCAATGCGTTCGCCTTGCCAGTGGCCGTTATACATGTTGTCATCTTGCTGGAATGCCGCGATCACACTGTAAAAGGTTTGCGAGACAAAGCTCTCCATTTGCTTCTGACGATCATAGATCAGCGCTAGTACAGGAGTTTGTACCCGCCCTACGGAAAGCAGCACTTGATGCTTCGTGGTGAAAGCCCTGGTGCCGTTCATGCCAATCAGCCAATCTGCTTCGCTTCGCGCCTTGGCCGCTTTCGTCAAGTGTTCATACGCTGCGCCATCCCGCAGCTGGGCAAATCCGTTCCGAATTGTCTCCGGTGTCAAATCCGAGATCCACAGACGCTGGACAGGCTGCTTTAGCTTCAGATGTTGTTGGATCAAATAAAAGATATACTGGCCTTCGCGTCCCGCATCGCATGCGTTCACCAGTCGATTGCAGTGTTTGGCGAGATCTGCTATTACCTGGAGCTGATCTCTCGTCTTGCTGTAAGGGACAAGCTTGAATGTTCGCGGAAGGATCGGAAGGTCATGCAACTGCCACTTCTTGTATTTCACATCATATTTATCCGGCTCGGCCAAGCTGATCAAATGCCCGATCGCCCAGGTAATGATATACTGCTCACCTTCCAGATGCGTTCGTTTATTCCGAGCCTTCGGTTCAATCACGGCGGCAATGTTGCGGCCCATATCCGGTTTTTCTGCTATCACTAAAGTTTTCATGCATCACCTATTCGCCACCCTGCGGCCAAATCCCTTCTGGCCGAGCAGACAACATGGACTCCTCATGCGGGTGTTGGAAGACGGAAAAATATATATACGCTGCAAAGAGGAAATGCTCTTATGCAATCGTAAAAGAGACTAGGAAGGGGGGCGGCGTGTCGGCTATTTTGATGAATGGGGTGGTAAACAAATTTATGAAAATTCGCGTCCTGTTGATCGACGAAGATGCGGAATGGAGAGAGCATACAAAGGGGTATATGGAACAAACAGATGATATGTGGCTAGTCGGTGCCGTTGCCACACTGCAAGCTGCGATGGCGGTCTTCTCTCATCTGGATGTGGATGTCGTGCTGTGGTCAGCCCCTTGTCAAGGGAAGGAGGAACAATTCGACTGGATTCAGGAAATTCTCGAACAGAAAGCGGATGTCAAAGTGATTGTGCTGTCAGATTCCAGGGAAGGCAAGTCGGTATGGAATTCGCTGCTGTACGGGGCAACCAACTATGTAGTCAAAGACTCTGGGCACGAAGAAATTTTGGAAGTCATACGCGAGGCGGCCCGCGAGCGGGCGTCCATCCATTTTTCCGCAGCAGCGGCTCTGCGCAGCGAATTTTCCCGGTTGCTTAAAGAACGGACTCAAAAAATGCTCACCCCGCAAGAGAAAAAACTGCTGGCTTATGTGTATTTGGGAAAAAACACGTCAGAGATACAGGAACTGCTGCGGATTGAAGAGCATTCTATCAGCAACTACATTACCTCGATTAATCGCAAGCTTCGGACGAGGAACCGCAAGGAAGCCGCTCATAAGGCGATGCGGAAGCAGCTGCTCGACGATTGCCTGAAGGCTTTGCAAAACTCCTGTATGTGAGGGAGGGGTTTTTCGGAATCTCCTAGGGGGAATCCAGGGCATAACTGCGAAGGAAAATGTTTTACTATAAAAGCAAGAAAGCTGTACTGGCTTGTATGGAAAGGAGGAAGAGAAGCTTTTGTGAACACACCCAAAGTATCCTTTGGCGTCTTGTCCGCTCTTATGGTCGCCATGCTGCTTGCGGCTTTGGACCAAACTATTGTAGCAACAGCCATGCCGCAAATCGTAACAGAAATGGGGGAAATGACATATTATTCTTGGATTTTTTCTATTTATATGATCGCAGAGCTGGTTGCCATGCCGATTTTCGGCAAGCTGAGCGATCTGTTCGGACGCAAGCGCATGTTTCTCACCGGGTTGATTGTTTTTATCGTCGGCTCCGCGCTCTGCGGATATGCGCAGTCCTTGGCCGGTTTAGTTTTATTTCGCGGCATTCAAGGCATCGGCGCAGGTGCCATCATGCCGGTAGCCTTCGCCATTGTTTTTGATATTTTTCCAGTAGACAAGCGTGCGCGCATGCAGGCATTTCTGGCGACGGTGTTCGGCATCGCCAGTGTGTTTGGTCCGATTATCGGGGCCGTTCTCACAGAATACTTGCATTGGCGCTGGATTTTCTATATGAATTTGCCGCTCGGGTTGCTGTCTGTCCTGCTGCTGATTCGGTTTTATACGGAAAAACGGGGGCAGCACTCACCAAGTCTCGATTGGCAAGGCTTGCTATTGCTCTTTGGCGCGCTTGCTGCTTTGCTGCTTGTGTTCGAATGGGCAGGTTCTTCATTCGGTTGGCATTCACCGGCAACGGCAGGCATCCTGTTAGCATTTCTTGTCCTGTTCGCCAGTTTCATCTGGGTGGAGAGGAGGGCAACCGAGCCCTTTATCCCGCTGCACTTGTTTGGCGGCAGAAGATTTTCGGTCAGCCAGGTTGTTGGCTTGCTACAGGGGGCCGTCATGATGGTAACGATCATGTACATACCTCTTTATATGCAGCTGGTATCCGGAAATGGCGTGTCCGGCTCCGGCTATATGCTAATGCCCATGATGCTGGGTTTGGTGGTTTGTTCTGTCGTAGGGGGAAGGGTAGTAGAAAAAATTTCATACCGACAGGCGCTGCTAATTGCAGGTGCCCATATTGTCTTAGGAACGGTTTTGCTCGGTTCGGTGCAGGCCCATTCGTCGAACTGGCTGACCATTTGCAGTTTGATCCTTGTAGGCGGCGGTCTCGGTTTGTCGTTTCCGGTCTTGTTTACGACTTCCTTGCATGGAGCGGAGCAGGAACACCGGGGCACAATCAATGCGCTTGTTCCGTTCTTCCGCAGTATTGGCGGTGTTATAGGCGTCAGTGTGTTTGGCTCTATTCAGATGCAGCGTTTCGCTCACCGAGCAGCGGAGGAGGGAAAAGTCTCCCCGTCGCAGCTTCAAGCTGTCCATGAATGGCTGCAGAGAGGCGGGGGTACAGATCCGAGCGTACAGAACCTTGCTTCGTACCTGGCTGACTCGATCATATGGGTATTTCAAGCAAGCGCAGTGACAGCGGTCCTGTCGCTATTGGCAGGCTTATGGATTGGCAGGGAACGGCTCGTTTTGCCCCCCAGCGAAGCTGCAGCTTATGCGCCGAAATCCGGAAGCAGAAGGCATGCAGGGAAGGCATAGCGCGCGACATGTTGGAAAGGAGGTGATGGGCTGCATTCTCGACGGAACCGACAGGAAAGCCTTTTCTATTGAATCCAAAGGAGGTATAGGAAGGAATGGAAATCAAAACTGATGCAAAGAGCGCTGCAGTGGAGACATTCATCAGGCAAGTATGCAAGGAAAAGATGAATGTCGAAGTCCCGGATCGGGTTGATCCGTCCCATCCGATTGAGCAGGCATTTGAGCTGGATTCCATCTCGATGTTTGAACTGATTGTCAACCTGGAAGAGGAGTATGGCATCCGGATTGCGGATGCAGAGGTGGAGCAAGTCGGGAACATGAATCTCGTTGAATTGGCGAGCTATCTGGAAAGGCGGCAAGCGAGTGGGTAAGACGGTAGTCATCACAGGCTACGGTGTTGTTACGCCATTCGGTCGCGGCACTGCATGCTTCGCCAGCACGATTTTTGCGGGGAAGCACCGGTTTCGCGAGATACAAGGATTTGATGTAACAGCTACATATGCGAAACGCGGTGCGGAGGCGTCCGTCCCGGACAAGTCCTATCGAACCTTTGCCTTGCAATGTACAGATGATGCCTTGCAAATGGCTGGCTTTGACCTACAGAGTCTGAGCGATCAGGAAAGGTTGCACCGTGCTGTAGTCGCTGTGGGCAATTTGGGGGACGGCATGCATTCCAGGGAATTTTATCAGACCTGCCTCATGCGGAACCAACCTGGCAAGCCGGCGCCCGACAATATGGAGCGAAATCCATTCGTTCAAGCGGACCTTGTCGCGAAGCACATTGGTTCGGAAGCGCGTCGGCTGGCATTCACCAATGCCTGCGTAGCCTCGGCCAACGCCATTGGATACGGTTTTGACATGATTCGCAACGGCCGGACCGAGCTCGTGTTGGCCGGCGGCATTAATGTCCTGCATCCGCTCGTTTACTACAACTTCGATTCAAGTCGCGCCATGGCAGAGGATGTAGTCAGGCCTTTCTCGAAAGGGCGCAGCGGATTGCTGATCGGCGACGGCGCAGCCATGCTGGTCCTGGAATCATGGGAGCATGCGAAAGCCCGAGGGGCCGATCCGATCGCAGAACTATGCGGATGGGGCATAAGCGCCGACGGATACCACATCACCCGTCCGGATCCAAGCGGAAGCGGCCTGGCCCGCGCCATGCGCATGGCGATGAAACAGGCGTGCTGTCCGGTTGAAGAGGTGGACTATATCAATGCCCACGGCACGGGGACGCCGCTGAATGATATAGCAGAAACCCGGGCGATGAAGCAGGTTTTCGGCGATCAAGCCGCTCGCATACCCGTCAGTTCGACGAAGTCGTCAACTGGCCATATGCTGGAAGCAACAGGAGCGGTGGAGGCGGTTATCAGCCTTTATGCGATGGAACACGGGATCATCCCGCCTACTGCAAATTACTTGGGACCTGACGAGGAATTGGACCTCGATTATGTAACAGAGGGGCCGCGCCGCAAAATGCTGCATACGGTATTGTCCAATTCCTGCGCATTTGGCGGCAACAATTGCAGTCTACTGTTCAGAAGGAGGTGGACAGGGTGAACCGTATAGCGGCACAGCAACAGGCTTGGCACAATGGGCAACCAGTGCATGCACGAAATGAGGGCGCTGTCATTCCTGTGGTTCATCAGCAACGGGCCGGCGATCCGCTGCCGGAAATCAGAGGATTCGTACGGTCCCCATTCAATCCGCTTGTTTATCACAGCGTGCAGCAAGCTGTGCGCGCAGCCGGCAGGGAAGAAGGGGGCTGGCCCGATCCTGCACGAGTCGGCATTGCTCTGGGAAGCATGTTCGTAGATGCGGTGACAGAGGAAGAGAGCTGGCATGATATTTTGCAGGGCAAGAAGCTGAGCCCGATCATGTTCCCGCAATCGGTGCCTAGCGCCATAATTGGCTTGCTGACAAGAGAGCTGGCGATACACGGGCCGATGACTTGTCTGGGTTCAAGCCGAAACAATTGGAGCATCATGCTCGATATGGCAACGGATTGGATCACAAGCGATTACGCGGACATTGTGGTGCTGACGGCATGTGACGTTCCCTCACTGCGAAGCCGCGCATGGGAAGAGGCACAGGGAACTGCTGACGGCTGGATCGGTGGAGCGATGACAGTCATTTTGGAGAGGACTGAACATGCCTTGGGCCGTGGACGATTGCAGGGCGCACTGTCATTGCAGCAGTTTCGCCAGCGCTATGTAGGCCATAAATCGGCATTGCCTGCGCATCGCGGATTGCTGGGCTCTTGCTGGGAGGAAGGCGAATCATGAAGCTTCCGGCATATGGAGAGGATCGAATTGCCCTGGTATGCGGGACGAATCGGGTCACCTATGGCCGGCTTTCAGCGGGAATCTCGGACAAGCTTCGCATCCTGCAGCGGGCAGGAGCCCATATCTCGAGAATCGCCCTGGATATTCCGGATTCCGTTGCATTGCTGGAATGGGTTCTGGCTGCATGGCAGTCGAATTGCTGTATCATGATTCTCGACCAGCGATTGACTGACCAGGACAAGGAGAAGCGGCTGAATCAATTTTCACCGCATGCTTTCATCGTGTCCCCGGGAAATGCCAATCGCCTGCACGCCTTTCAAATGGAAGTACCTTGGCATTGGAAGGAAGGCCCGCGTTTGGCAGAGAGGGAAGCGGCTGCAGCACGGGAGTCCGCAACAGCGGAGCATGCCGCCATCATGCTCTTTAGCTCGGGCTCTACAGGAATGCCAAAGGGAATCATCCGCAGCTTCGCTTCTCTGGAAGCCGAATGGACGCAGTACAGCAAAGAGCCCGGGGCCCCTGCCGCTTCGTCCGTGACGTACTGTCTCGTGCCCATCAGCCATTCTTTCGGGCTGATCTCGGCAGCATTATTCACGCTGCGCCAAGGCGGAACGGTGCTTTTTCCAACCGCTCTTCAGCCGAAAGCGCTCGCAGCCGCCATGCAGCAATGGCCTATCACTCACGTCTACGGTGTCGCCTTTCATTATCAGCTGCTTGCACAAGGGTTGGAAGCCTCCCGGCAGGATCGGGACCAGGTATTGCGGTCAGCGCTTCTGCTGTCGTCCGGCGGCAGCCTGCCCCCATCGATGCTTGCCGAATATCGCGACCGGTTCGGCATGTCGATTGGCCAGCAGTACGGGATGAGCGAAGTAGGGTATATTTCGGTTGACTTTTACGGTGCAGCTGCGGGCTCTGTCGGCCGACCTGCTGCTCACTTGAAGGGAATGAGGCGTGAAGAGGATGGGCAATGGGTTATTGAACTGGATTGCTGTCCGTATGTGCAGGCTCAATCCAATTGGCATGCTGAGCAGGGCATGGCTGGCGGCCTGCTGCTGACGGAGGATTTAGTCGATCAGGATGAGCAAGGGTTTCTCTATATTCGAGGCCGTACGAATGATGTCGTGAGCATTGGCGGCTTGAAAGTTCGTTTGCAGGAAGTTGAGCAGGCGGCCTTGCGCCATCCGCATGTTGATGCATGTTGTGCGGCAGCCACGCAGCATTCAACAAGAGGACAGGTGCTGCATCTGTTCATAGTCTGGAACGAGCGGGGGAGTGTCCGCGCTTCCGTGCTGCAGCATTGGCTGCGCCGCTTTTTATCCGATTATAAAATTCCCAAGCAAATTCATTCCGTCGAGCGAATCCCCCTGTCGGCGGCAGGCAAGATCATTCGCTCGGAATTGTTGAAGGAGTGCAGCAATGGAACAGCCGGATCTTAGACAGGAATTGAAGGAAATCGTATCCTCCTCGTGCTTCTTCAGCGGCATGCAGGAAGAGTGGGGTTCAAGCGAGCCGCTTGTGCTGGATTCGATGTCGCTGATTATTTTGATCGATGCGCTGGAAGAACGCTTTGCGATTTCGATTGACTATAGGCATGTCGACCTTCGCCACTTCGAATCCTTGGAACGAATGGAACACTTTATTCGCGCAAAGCTGGATGAAAGCCATATTGTTAGGGAGGGAAGGTGATCCTGAAGTGAAATGGACGATTGCCACAGTGACGTTTCGCTATCATCTGCATTCGTATCGGGAGATCATCCGGTTTGCCGAAGAATGCGGCAGCGACGGACTGGAGCTGTGGGAGCCGCATTGGCTGCGGCATCGGTCGGATATTCGCCAATTTGCCTCTGCATTCCCCATTCATGCGATGAGCGCTTACTTGGATTTAACAGACTTTTCTCTGCTCGGATGGAAACAGCGTCTGCTCGACAAGCTCGATGCGTGCCGCGAGCTGGGGATTCCGGTGCTTCGCCTGTTCAGCGGCACATTGTCCTCGAGCTTGGCCGTAGAACGGGATTGGGAGCAGTGGTTCAGGCGGATCGAGGGCATCAATCGTGTCGCAGAGCCTTATGGCGTACAAGTGGCATTCGAAACGCATCCGGGCACATTGCTCGACCGGGCAGCCGGCGTGGACCGCTTCTGCCAAGCTATTTCCCGCAACGGTTGGCAGCAGATCGGCATCAATTTTGACGCCTACCATGTCTGGGAATTCGGGGTGAACCCCCAGTCTGTTCTAGATGAATGGCATCCGTATATTCGTCATGTGCACGTGAAAAATGCGGCTATACGGACAAAGCAATTCGCCATGTCCAATGTGTACCATCCGTCTGGCTGTTTCGATGAGCTCCGTCCTCTAGGCGAAGGCCAGGTATGCATCCGCACTGTAATGGAAGGGTTATGCCGCTATCGCTACAAAGACGCCGTAACCCTGGAATGGTTTGGCCTGCCTGATGGAACCTTGCTGAAATCAGAAATTCAGTTTCTTCGCGAACTAACAGCCAACTATAAGCAGGAGGTGTCCTGATGGATCCTTTGCAAGTTTTGCCCCACCGGTATCCGTTTCTCTTTATTGATCGGGTTACGCTATGCGAGCCTGGGAAAGCTGCAAAAGGCATAAAGCTTGTGACGAGGAACGAATGGTTCTTCCCGGGCCATTTCCCGGATCAGCCGATCATGCCTGGTGTGCTGATTGCAGAGGCCATTGCGCAGATTGCGGCGTTTGCGGCGCCGCAGAACGCCCATCCCGGCAAAATCGGCATGATCGCATCCATGAAGGAAATACAGTGGCGCCATCCGGTCGTACCCGGCGATTGCCTGGAGCTTTCCTTTGAGGTAATCAGCAGCAAAGGGCCATTTTTGAAAGGACGTGGAAAAGCAACGGTTGGCGAGAGATTGGTCACCAGCATTGCTGAAATGATCATTCACAGCAAATCCAAATAAGGGAGGGATATTATGCTAGAAAGGACGATTCAGTTCGGTGCCCATGCTTATGCCTTTCTATGCGGAGACGGTGCGCTCGATCAATTTAGTCCGGCCATCGCGGCATTATCAGCGGATCGGTTTATCCTGATTGCGGACAAGGAGCTGCCTCCTTTTATTAAAGCGCGTACGCTGCATGCCTTTGAAGAACATGGGAAGGTGCACCTTATCGAAACGGCGTTTGGCGAAGCCAACAAACATCTGCAAACCGTGCAGCATATTTGCGAGCAAGCCGTAGCATGGGGGGCGGACCGCCGCACAGCGGTGGTCGCGCTGGGCGGCGGGGTGGCCGGCAATGTGGCAGGCATGGCGGCAGCTTTGTTGTATCGCGGCTTGCCGCTCATTCATATTCCGACTACATTAATGGCTGCATCTGATTCTGTTCTATCTTTGAAGCAAGCTGTCAATCTGCGGCATGGCAAAAATCTCGTAGGCACCTACTATACGCCCCGTGCCGTCTGTGTAGAGCTGACATTTCTCCGCACGCTGCCGATGCGCGAAATTCGCTCTGGTTTGTGCGAGCTTGTCAAGAATCTGCTGGCAATCAAGCCGGAACGGATTCCTGAGTTCCGAACTTTGCTTCGCCCGCTTGGCCCCTACACGGATCAGGAGATGGAGCGGTTTATTGATTTTTGCATCGATGCCAAAACGGAAGTCATGAGGCATGATCCATACGAGCGTAACGAAGGGCTCGTGCTGGAATATGGCCATACTGTAGGCCATGCTTTGGAATTAGCCTGCAAAGGGCGCTATTCTCATGGGGAGTGCGTGGGATTCGGCATGAGATGCGCTGCCTACATTGCGGAGCGCTTCGGCTTGCTCTCCGAGTATGAAGTCCGGCTACACGAAGATTTGTTGCGGCAGATCGGGGTCAAGGTCAAAGTGTCCGCGCAGCAGATGGCGGAAATGGAAGCTTATTGGCTTAAGGACAACAAGAGGGGTTACAGGCAAAGCCAGCCTGATCACATTGGCTTCGTCTTGCTGAATGGGCTTGGCCGAATGAACAAGGAGTCTGGCTCCAGCATAACATTCGTCCCCCAGTCGCTAGTTCGGGAAGCCGTGCATGCCATGGCATGCAGTCAAGAGGCGGTGAAGGCGCATGGCCATGTCGATTAAGCAGCAGGGGTGGCCGCGGTGGCCGATTGCGGATGAAGAGACATTGGAGCAGCTTAGGCTGGTTCTGGAAAGCGGCAGGTGGGCGATCAGCGGGCCCTATACCGGTGAGCCTACAAGGGAGCAGCAGTTTGCCGAGCAATTTGCCGCCTACAACGGCGTCCGTTGGTGTGTAACGCTGGATCATGGGACATCTGCTTTGATCGCTGCATTGGAAGCGCTCGATATAGGAGCCGGCGATGAAGTAATCGTGCCCGGTCTTACCTGGGTCGCCCCTGCTTTGGCGGTAATTTCGGTCAATGCTGTACCGGTGTTCGCTGATGTAGAACGAGATACGCTTTGTATGGATGTACACGCGGTTGAACAAGTTATGACGAAGCGTACCCGAGCCATTCTCGCTGTACATATGTATGGCAATATGACGGATATGGACGCTATGCAGGCACTGGCGGAGAAGCATGGGCTGTACCTGATAGAAGACGCTGCACACAGCCACGGAGCCAGCTGGAACGGGAGAATGGCCGGCAGCTTGGGGCATATTGGCGTATTTTCGATGCAGCAGGGAAAGGTGTTGACTTGCGGGGAAGGGGGAGCGGCTATTACAGACGAGGATGAGCTTAAAGATCGGCTGGAGGCCTCGGCTTGGAATGCACGCACCCGCATTGCGCCTTCCGAACAGTTGTTGTTCCCGATGTCTTTGGACGAGGGCATGCCCAGATTCGGCACGAATCGCTGCCTGTCCGAATTTCAGGCAGCCGTGCTGCTCGACCAGCTGCCCAGGCTAGATCGGCAAAATCGGATGCGTGAAGCACATGCGGGTTGGCTGGATCATCAATGCTCGCAAATTCAGGGAGTCCAAGTAATGCGTAAGGATCCGCGAATCAAGCAGCGCACCTATTACGGTTACGTGCTGCAGCTCGACCCCCAAGAGTGCCCAATATCCGCTCATGACCTTATTGCGCACTTGCAGCAGGATTTGCAAATGGGAGATTTTTTGCTGCATTCCGCGTATAAGCCGCTTTACCGCAACCCATTGTTCAGGCCGCACCCGAGGCGCCATGCAATTGGCGCAGCGTACATGGAAGCGCTGCAGCGGCAAAGCGGACCGCTGGCCAATTGTGAGTATGCGTATGCCAATAGCATTGTATTTCACCACAGTATATTGCTTGCGGATCAGGCTCAGCTGTCCCGTTTGGTAGAGGCTCTGGCATTTAGAATAACCGGGAAGTGAGATGAAATGAATAATGAAGCAGCTGTCGGTTACTTGGGAAGACAGTGGAGGCGCATCAACCAGCGGGTAGTCGAGAAGCAATGGTTGGACAATTTGCGCGAGTATATGCCGGTGACCGTCATTCCTCCTAGTTATGTGCGTGAATTGTTCGGAGCGTCGTTCGAGAGCTTGGTGAACGGGCTTCCAGGTTCGCTGGATCATGCTGCAGCGGTCCTGCAGCAAATACGTTCTACCTACGGGATTAATATGCTCTATCTGAATCTCCCGACGACGATCCCCGTCGTGCTGATGGCTCGAAATCATGCCGGGCTTGATCTAGGTGTCAGCTGCATCGCCCATTGCGTTGGATCCGCCTTTTGGCTAAAGCTGTGGGTGAGCATTGTTCCCTGGCTAACAGAACGCGACGTGGTTATGGTCAGTTCGGAAAGCAGCAAGCAGGCGCTGACGAATCTGTCGTCCAAGTACGAACTTGCCCGCAAAATCCCGCTTGGCATTCGGCAGCCAGTGCGGAACGAGGTGAGCATGGAGGAGATCGGACGGACACCTACGATATTGTCCATCGGTAGACTGGAGGATGTGAAGAACATTCATATCATGCTGGAATGCTTCGCCCGCATTGTGCAGCATGTGCCGGATGCGAAGCTGATTGTTGCCGGAGAATATACCGGTCACTCAGACGATCAGGTGGAGCAGTATGAACGAAAAGTGAACGCTTTAATCCGGCAATTGCAGCTCGCTCCATCAGTAGAGTTGACGGGACCAGTAGTGGGGGAGAGGAAGGATGCTCTTTTTCGCCATGCGGCTGTCCTGCTGAATCTGTCTACCGATATCGGAGAAACATTCGGCTACAATCTCATTGAGGCAAAAGCCTGGGGCTTGCCAGTCGTTTGTACGAGTTGGAACGGATTCAGAGAGATCGTCAGCCACGGCGAGGATGGCTACTTGGTAGATTGCAGTTGGGAGGGCAGTCTGCCCCAAATGGATCGCAGTCAAGTAGTCGAGTACTGTGTTCAGCTGCTTCAGAACAAGAAGAAGCATGAGACTTTTGCCGCGCAGGCCCTGGAGCGGGCTGCTGCGTTTTCCTATGAACGAACCACTCCGCTCATCGTACAAGCGCTGAAGGATGCCGCGCAGGCAAGCACGGCAGGGGCTGCCAGTCCCGGATCGCTGCTGAACCGGCCTTTGTCCGGCATGGAGGACTTCTATCGGCTCAATCGACTGGAAAAGCTGGATTGGCTGGATGAAACACCTTTTTCCCTCATTCCCACGAGTTTCGCGCATTATGACGGGACATTGGATGAGTGGTACGCCAAGGTCAAGCCCATTATGGAGCACTATGTGTCCGCGACTGCCGGCGGGAAAGGAGGAGCGTATGGAATGGAAGTCCGCCTATAACTGCATGCTGGCATCACTTTATCATTTATTGAAGCACAACCACAAGCTGCAGCTAGAGTTCGAATCCATAGTCTTGCAAGAAACCTTGCTTCATTTATATCACTATCATCTCTATTTGCTTCCTGAATCTCCAGAAGTTACAGCGGAGCGTTTCGCTGAACGCATCGGCATTCGATTGTGCTATCCCGATGTCGGCAATCCCGAGGAAGCGCTTGATTTCGCCTGCCGCAAGCTTGCACAAGGATTTGTCGTGCCCGTGAACATTAATCTGAAATATGATATTCTAACACCGCTTTCCTTCGATAATGACATGATGCATTATCACTTGATCACTGGCAGGGGACAAGGCGAGCGGCTAAAAATGTATGACCAGTTCGAAGACGTCCATTACGAGATGAGCGCCGCTCATTTGAAGAAGGCCATAGATACAGCTTATAACAGACGATTTCGGTCAAGATTCACGCCCTTTATGCAGATCGAATTTACGCACCCTCCGCTGTTCGTGCAGGAGCAGCTGCAGCGGTTTCGTGTTCGGCCATCTATGCTGGCCGCTATTGCCTGCGGCTATCCGTACGAGCAAAATTTGCAAAACGGCAAGGCAGCAATGATGGCGATGAAGCGATTTACCGCAGCCGCACCGACAGCAGAAGAGAAGTACAAGTATATGAATTTTCAAGACATTGTCGTGCGTATTCGACTCCTGTTCTGTGAGACGGCACGTCGGTTTGGATACCCGCCAACCGGGGAACTGGAAGAGTGGCTGGATCGGCATTATGCCTTCAAGCGTTCGTTGGGACTCGCACTCGTGAGGCGAAAGCTGGAAGACTGGCGGAGGCTTGAATCGGAGTTAACTGAGCTGCTAGCCTTTGAGCATAAAGCAGCCGCCGCGATTGCGGACTTTTTTGCTGCAAGTCTGAAAAGCGAAAGGTCGGGATGATATGTTGCCGCTAAAGACGAAGCTTCAATCCTCTTATAATTGCGTGTTAGCCTGTGCCTATAATGTGTTGATGCATCATGTAAAGGTGTCTTTTCCCTTTGCTTGCCTTTGTCTGACTCCAAAGTTTTTCAAGCTTGAGCACTTGCCTCACGAACCTCTTCTCCTGTCGGAGCATCCGGAACAAGCCATGGTCCGTTTGCTAAGCCGAATCGGCGCGGAAGCTGTGTATCCGGATATCGGCTCTCCCGATCATGCGTCCGCCTATGCGGATACCTATTTAGCCCAGCATGCAGTTCTTCCTTTTTTTATCAACTTGCGTTATTCTGCTCTGGACCCTGCTCCCATTGATAATGACTATTGGAATATGCAGCTCTTGCTTGGAAGAGATGCTTCGAGCGGGCAGTTTTTAGCTTTTGACACGTTTCATGGCAAGGATTATCCGTTAGATGCGGAGCGTTTTCGCTTGATGATTGACACACCGTTTAACTATCGTACGCGTGAGGGGTTTGCCCCCTTCCTTACGATTGTTGTGCACGATCCGGAGGAGAGCCGAAGCGAGCTGGCGCGTATGACTATGCTAGCATCGCTGGCTGAAGCTGCGGCGGACTATCCGCTTGAGTCGAACCTGGAAGCAGGACATTCGTACGTGACGCTTTTGCGCAAGTTGTATCTGCATGACGATGGACGAAATTTGCATAACGAGATATACAAGATCATCGGGTTTCAGCGCATTTTGATCAAGCAGAGAGAACAAATAGGGGACTTTGCGGAAATGGTTGGCTATCCGAATGCTCAACGCTTTGACGAGCTCGCTAAAGCTTGGGATGCATTCAGTTATGGGATAGCGATGGCCATCTCGCGTCATGAACGGGATAGTTTTGATCGCCTGTCTGATGAATGGGAAGCGCTGATTAGAAGGGAGCATCGGCAAGTAAGTGAGCTGGAGAAATGGTTGAAGCCATCGCGTGGTTGAAGAAATAGCAACCCTGATTTTTTCTAATAGAACAGGTAACCGCAGCTTCATGTATATGTGGACTGCGGTTTTTCGTTGTTTCCATATCAGATTGCGCAGAAAAATGCGCTCGAAAGACACGGACATCAACCGAGATTTTGCCCGGCTTTTGTTCGTTGTGTTTCGGAATCGATCATGTTACGATACTGCTAATGAGAATGGAGTCAGGAGGATGAGGAGATATATGTCGACTGAAATCCAAGGTGTTTCGCATCTGGATCGCAATGAGCTTGCGGAGCTGCTGGATGATCCGGAGAAATCCGATATTTATGTGGTAGATGTCAGGGAGCCCGAGGAGTTCATTTCCGGACATATTCCGGGCGTTCCGCTTGTGCCTATGGGGCATATACCGGAGTTGGTCGAACACTTTGACAAAGACGCGGAATATGTGTTTATTTGCCGCAGCGGTCAGAGAAGCTTTAATGTGGCCAAGTATTTTCAAATGAATGGATTCGAAAAGGTTCACAATTTCCTGGGAGGCATGCTGAGCTGGGACGGCGAACTGGCTTACGGTCCTGAGGGGATTGTCGATGAGTTCTCCATGGACAAGTTGTCTCGAAACCACAACAACAGCTAAGGAGTTGGCCTGCATGTGTCCGCGCATGGTAAGTTCGGTGCATGAGTTGATTGGCGATACGCCGGCTGTGCGGTTAAACCGGATTATCGCTTCTCCGGCAGCCGAAATATACGTGAAGCTGGAATACTTTAATCCTAGCGGAAGCGTGAAGGACCGCGCTGCAGCGAATTTGATTGCAGAAGCGGAGAAGCGCGGCTTGCTCCAACCCGGATCGACGATCATTGAGCCAACGAGCGGAAATACAGGGATCGGCTTGGCTATGAATGCCGCAGCGAAAGGGTACAAGGCGATTTTGGTCATGCCTGACAACATGACGATGGAGCGGATCAATTTGCTTCGGGCTTACGGCGCAGAGGTGGTGCTTACGCCGGCAGCAGAGCGTATGCCTGGCGCGATCGCGAAGGCCATGGAACTGCGCGATGAAATACCGGGCAGCTTTATCCCGCAGCAATTCGAAAATAAGGCCAACCCCGATGTTCATCGCAAATCGACCGCGCTGGAGATAATGGAACAGATGGACGGAAGATTGGATGGATTTGTCGCCACTTCGGGAACAGGGGGAACCATTACCGGAACGGGAGAAGTGCTGAAGCAGCATTTGCCCGAATTAATTGTTCATGTGGTCGAGCCTAAGGGCTCGCCCGTGTTGTCCGGGGGAAAACCCGGACCGCACAAGCTTGTCGGGACAAGCCCGGGATTCGTTCCTCCGATTCTGAACACAGCCGTATACGATCGTATCGTTCAGGTCACGGATGAAGATGCATTGACTACAACGCGTCGCTTGGCTCGTGAAGAAGGGATTTTGGTAGGCCCTTCCTCAGGCGCCTCCGTTTGGGCTGCCATGCAGCTTGCCAAGGAGCTTGGTCCGGGCAAGCGAGTGCTCTGCATCGCGCCGGATACTGGCGAGCGGTATATGAGCCTGCCTGGCTTGTTTACAGACGAAGAGGGGGAATGACCACATGAACGATGTCATTCGTACATTAATGAATCATCGCTCCTACAGACAGTATGCAGATAAACCTGTCCCTGAGCGAGTGCTGGACTCGGTTCTGCGCGCGGTACAGGC
Organism: Xylanibacillus composti; assembly: GCF_018403685.1. Taxonomy (NCBI): domain Bacteria; kingdom Bacillati; phylum Bacillota; class Bacilli; order Caryophanales; family Paenibacillaceae; genus Xylanibacillus; species Xylanibacillus composti. The sequence continues at coordinate 1,420 of NZ_BOVK01000020.1, read as the reverse complement.
AGCGCCATCGTGGATTCATGGTCAGCAAGTTTCTGTCGTGGTCATTCGGGATGAGGCTCGCAAACAGGAGATGGCCAGGCTGTCCGGCAATCAGGCTCATGTTGCGTCAGCGCCTGTCTTTCTTGTTTTTTGCGCTGATTTTCAGCGCGCTTTCGCGGCGAGCGAGATAGAAGGCGGCTCCTTTGCGGCAATCGAGGATGTAGATGTCCTGTTAGTAGGAGCCACGGATGTTGGCATCGGAATGGGCAATGCGATCGCGGCTGCCGAATCGCTCGGACTCGGCATTATTCCGATCGGCGGCATTCGCCGTTCGATGCTGGAGGTTGCCCGTTTCCTGGAGCTGCCTTCATATGTTATCCCGATTGCGGGTCTGTGTTTGGGTTATCCATCCGAAAAACCTGACCAAAAGCCGCGTTTGCCAATAGAGCTGGTACGCCACGAAGAGACGTACAGCTCGGATGATCTGTCTTCCCGGTTACGGGAATATAATGCGGCTTACCGCTCATTTCTGGCAGCGCAAGGCATGCCGGAAACCGATTGGACGAAGCGTGTTGCCGATTTTTACGCAGGCTCTCACTACAACGGCGGCTATCCGGATGTTGCGAAGACATTGAAGCAGCAAGGATTTATAGCGAAGGATATGCGGGAAACGTAAGTTGTGCGGCAGAGACAGGCTGACGGCCATGTTTTCTGCTTTTTTATGGTTCCATTCTCCCGCATGCATCGGATGGTATGATCACTCTAGGAATGGTTGTGCCCTCATCTTTAGCCCCTTCGATATACAAAGAACCGAAATCCGCTACCGTCCGCGTTCCCTCATTGACCATGCAAACCTCTAAGCGCGCATCCTGCCTGCCCGATAGCATACAGCAAAAAAGCAGGATTTCATGCATAGGATTTCCCCAAGCGCATGTCTACACACAACCTGATTTTGTCCATTTCGGATAATTGGGGAGGATAACCATAACTAAATACGAGTATAAATTCCTGATTTTTAGAGGTTACGGTCGTTGATTGTTGGTGTAAATGGCTTTGTGATGTTCTTAGGGTATTGCTGCTCATAAAAACGATAAGATGGACAACATAAATGGACACGGGCATTACACTTCTCATATGGAGGGAACGCGAATTGATCCATAACAACCCGGATACACGCGATGGAATGAATCATCCATCGGCTGAAGTTGAGTTAGATGATGCTGAGCTGTACTCGAATATCGAATATTGGACTAGACAGGAGATGGCGATGACGCAGGTACCGCGGCAAAATGTGTTCGAATCGGCAGAAGAAACAGAAGAGTGAAAGCGAATGTTGTATGTTGTAGATTGTTGTGTGGAATTCCACCAGTATTGGTTTTGAGATCATGATATATTGATCTTCCGGCCGCGAGACGGTGGGGCAAGAGGCAAGCGATTATCC
>NZ_BOVK01000019.1 GCF_018403685.1 Xylanibacillus composti | reverse complement strand
TCGGAAACGTCGTGTTCGACTGGCGGCTTTGTACGATTATTCGTTCAAAAGGGTGCGGAAACCTCGTGTCACTGGCAGCTTTGTACGACTATTCGTTCAAAAGGACGCGGAACACCCATGTCACTGGCAGCTTTGTACGATATTTCGTTCAAAAAGGCGCAGTTCTGCAGTACAGCAGTTGAAAGCACCCAAGAGCCTCGCCCTCTCCTTACTCGCTTACTAAATTTGAGAAACAATAAAAAAATGAGTACACTAGAAGAAACAAAGGAGGAGAATATACATGGCCGATCAGGCAACAAAGATGGAAATCGGAATCAGCACCTTTCTCGAAGCCACACCCGATCCGAAAACAGGACAAGCGATCAGCCATGCCCAGCGGCTGCGGCAAGCCGTCGAAGAGATCGTTCTGGCCGATCAAGTAGGACTCGACGTCTATGGTGTCGGCGAGCACCATCGGGCCGATTACGCCAGTTCCGCCCCCGCAGTTGTGCTCGCCGCCGCTGCATCTATGACTCAACACATTCGCTTGACCAGCGCCGTCACCGTACTGTCTTCGGATGACCCTGTCCGCGTATACCAATCATTCGCCACACTGGACGGACTGTCCAATGGCCGGGCAGAAATTATGGCGGGAAGGGGATCGTTCGTGGAATCGTTCCCCCTGTTCGGCTATAGCCCGGACGACTATAACGAGCTGTACAACGAAAAACTGGAGCTATTGCTGGCCATTAGGGAATCCGAGAAGGTCAATTGGCCCGGCAGCAAGCACCGGGCCGCAATCCGCAATCTTGGGGTATACCCGCGTGCCGTGCAGAACCCGCTTCCTGTATGGATCGCCAGCGGCGGCAATCCGCAATCAGCGGTGCGCGCAGGCATGCTCGGCCTGCCGATTGCCTTCGCGATCATCGGCGGCATGCCAGAGCAGTTCGCTCCCTTGGTTGAACTGTACAAGCAGGCAGCTGCGCGTGCAGGTCATGATCCCGACAAGCTGGAGATCGCGACCCATTCACACGGCTTTGTCGGCGATACGAACGAGCAGGCGGCTGAGCTGTTCTTCCCGCCAACTCAAGCGCAGATGAACGTCATCGGGCGCGAGCGGGGCTGGGGCCCTTATACGCGCGCGACCTTCGACGCCGCATGCAGCCCGCGCGGCGCGCTCTATGTCGGCGACCCGGAATATGTCGCCGAGAAGATCCTGCTGCTGCGCAAAAATCTCGGCGTCACCCGCTTCTTCCTGCACATTAACGTCGGCACTATGCCGCACCGCGACATCTTGCACACAATCGAACTGCTGGGCACGCGCGTCGCCCCGATTGTGCGCAAGGAGCTGGCCCGCGAATAGGCAGCCATCCACCATGCAGGGGCGGTCCATCACCGTTCCTGCTCCCGCACATACTAACAATGCAGTCATGACAGGCAGCAGCAAGCCTCATGCCTGACGCAAAAAGACGCCGAGGACCAAATCCTTGGCGTCTTTTGCGTTAGGCGGCTACATGCTTTGCAGCTCTGTCTAGCGGGCTTTTCCTAATCAAGCAACAGCAGCAACGCCGGCATGAGGACACCGCGAATAAGGAACGCGTCGAGCCAAGTCCCGCCCGTGACGATAAAGCCGAACACGAACAGCAGCACGAACAGCAGCTGAATCGGCTGCGTCATCAATACGGCGAAGGAGACCGCCAGAATAATGACTGCCGAGGAAATGCCTCCGCCCTTAGCCGATACGGATCGTTCGACCGCCTTTTTCACCGAATGCTTCCGCCGTTCCTCCATAAATCCGGAGATACGCATCCTATTGCAGTCAATGCCAAGCGCCACTAAGAAGGCGAAAAGAATCGAGCGGCACCCGATTGCTGATTGGATCGATCCCAACCAGCAGACTGCCTAGAAACCTAGCGAGCCCCAATGCAGCCAGAAAGGAAACGAGAATAGTCCCCATCATGTAAACGGGCATCTCGAAGGAACGAGTCATGCCCATCCGTTGCGCCCCGCACACCTACCGCTGGGTCAAGCGTACAACCTCAAGCGTGCTGATTTTTTGCTTAGAGGCTTCGTGGTACAGCCACTTTTCCTTCACGTGATCGACAAACAGCACACCGTGGAGATGATCGATCTCATGCTGCATGCAGCGGGCCAGGTAGCCCTCACCCTCCAGCACAATCGCCTCTCCTTGACGGTTCAAAGTCTGCACCTTAACGTAGTTCGCCCGCTTCACGTAACCGATGTAACCGGGGAACGACAGACAAGCTTCCGTTCCTTCCTGTTCTCCGCTGCTTTCGATGATGACCGGATTAATCAATTCAATCAGTCCGTCTCCGCAATCCATCACAGCCAGCTGGCGCAATATCCCGATCTGCGGCGCAGCCAAGCCGGCGCGGCCATCCTCCGCATAAAGCGTTTCGACCAGATCGTCAAGCTGCTTGAGTGTCCTTGCATTGATCTCTGCCGGCTTGGCCTTCTTGCGCAGGATCGGATCGCCGAACGGCAGTATTGCTTTGACCGCCATGAACTCACGCTCCTTTCATCTTCTGCGGCGGTGTATAATGCCACAGGTCATTCGGCGTACAATCCAACGCTGTACACAGCGCATCTAGCGTCTCCGCCTTCATCTGCCGCGGCGACTTCGTTAATAAAGCGCTGATCGAAGCCGGAGTCAGATTGTAGCCCGCCTTCTCCTGCAGCAGTCGAGCCAGCTCCGAACCCTTCCAAATCCCGCGTTCGGCCATTACTTGTCTAAGCATCCAGACTAGCATGCAATCCCCTCCAGCAAATTAGGCAACGCCTTAATTTATTAGTTGTAACCTAACATAACTGATTTCCATTTGGATGTAAAGTGTGCTGTGTGGAAGAAACGCGAAACGCATATCTGCCAACAAAAGAACGGGAACCGGGAGACGATAATCGGCCATTTTAGACACTTCATGACCTTGCTTGGTTACTTCAACCCCAGTTAGTTAAGCCAATTATACTTCTTACATTCGCCCGGATGCTTCTATACAATAGAAGACAGATCCTTGAACAGGAGGTAGGAACCATGAAGATTCAACACATTGCAGACACTACGGAATTGAACAACGGCGTGCGCATGCCTTGGCTCGGACTTGGCGTGTTCCAGGTGGAGGAAGGCGAGGAAGTCATCAACTCGGTGCGCTATGCGCTGGAGGCCGGGTACCGCTCGATTGATACGGCGGCGGGCTATCGCAACGAAGCAGGGGTCGGGACCGCAATTAAACAGAGCGGCATTAAGCGCGAGGAGATCTTTGTGACTACGAAGCTGGCGAATAGCGACCAAGGATATGAATCGACGCTGCAAGCCTTCGAGGAAAGCCGCCGCAAGCTCGATCTGGAGTATATCGATCTGTATCTGATTCACTGGCCTGGCAAGGACAAGTACAAGGATACGTGGCGAGCGTTCGAGAAGCTGTACAAGGAAGGCTACATTCGCGCGATTGGCGTCAGCAACTTCAAGGAGCATCACCTGGAGTCGCTCAAGCAGGACAGCGATATCATTCCTGCGGTCAACCAGGTCGAATTCCATCCGCTGCTGAACCAGCAGAAGCTGCTTCAGTATTGCAAGAACGAGGGCATTCAATTGGAAGCCTGGACACCCATCATGAAGGGCAAGCTGGACTTGCCGGTACTGACGGAGCTGGCTGCCAAGTATAACAAAACCCCTGCGCAAATTGTGCTTCGCTGGGACCTGCAGCACGGCATCGTGACCATTCCGAAGTCCGTCCGCCAGGCACGCATCCAAGAAAATGCTGATATTTTCGACTTCACCCTTTCGGAAGACGATATGAGCAAAATCGATCAGCTGAATCAGGATTACCGCTTTGGTCCTGATCCGGACGAACTGCTCTTCTGATGCGGATAACGTCACAATGCAGCAAGCCAGAGGCCTGACCTCCGGCTTGCTGCTTCTTATTGCTGCTACCCCTTGATGAAAGCACATCGGCAATCCTCTCCGCATGCTGGCGGCACTTCGCTCTGCAAGTATCCTGCTTGCAGTCCAGGGTCTCTCTGCCTGACATGCATCTGTCCTTGAGAATCCCAAACGATTACAGGATTTGCTCTCCCAGCAAGGAGGCGATAAATTCCAGGGCCACTTCCGCTGTCGCATTGTCAGATTCCAGCGTCGGATTGACCTCCACGAATTCAGCAGAGGTAATGAGACCGGATTCATGCAAGAGCCGCAGCGCGAATTGCGCTTCCCGGTAACTGACGCCGCCCTTGACCGGTGTGCCTGTGCCGGGTGCCTCCAACGGATCGAGACTGTCCACATCGAAGCTGAGATGTATGCCGTCGGTCGTATCCCGCAGAAGATCCAGCGTCTGGGCAATCACCTCTTCCATGCCCATTTGATCGATATCGTGCATCGTGAAGCAAGTCACGCCCGAATCGTTAATGTACGCTTTCTCTCCTTCATCGATCGACCTGGCGCCTATAATGACTACATGCTTGGACTTGATCGGATGTCCGCCTTCCTTGATTTTCGTTAAACGCGGATCTCCCATGCCCAGTCCAACTGCCAATGACATGCCATGGATGTTGCCGGATGGGCTCGTTTCGGCCGTATTCAAGTCCGAATGGGCGTCGAACCAAATCACACCCAGATTTTTATAATGTCTCGTCAGGCCGGACAGCGTCCCAATGGCAATGCTGTGATCGCCTCCCAATACAAGAGGGAACTGCCCCTTCCTGACTACAGCCTCGACGCGGTCGGCCAGCTTCTCATTGACGGTGACAACCTCCTCCAGATTCTTCAGATTATCCGCCGTATTTTGCTTTCCTTTGCCGGTTGAAGGCGGCACGACCTCACCCTCCAGAACGCAAGAAACCCCTGCATCCGCCAACCGCTGCTCCAGTCCTGCCTGCAAAATCGCATTTGGACTTAAATGAACGCCCTTGCGTCCTGCACCAAGATCAAAAGGAACGCTCAATATGGATACGGTCTTCTGTTTCACCTTCACTCAGCCTCCTCGATTGGTTCCAACGCATATCCTATCCAGCCGATACATGGCAGCAACCATTTTGCGCGCCCTTTTTCATAAGTTTTATCTCCCACGGAAGATTTATACTCTGCATGCAACGGCAACGGGGCAAAGTGAACCTTGCTGCATGATGAGAAACGAGCAATCCAGGGAGCCTGTTTCCGCTCGCTAACGACAAAACCTAGGAGGCGGTTCGTTTCTGGCAGGGAGGAAAAGAACCGAATGCCTTTTTAAATAACGATTACCCGTGAATATCCCGTTTCCTGTAACCGAGCATGCCTGCCGCAATTAGCAAACCCGCGACCAAGAGCAGAAGGAAGGCTTGGGTATAATCCATCTCTTCCACCGGCAGCTGAGATGCATGCGCGAACGGCGACAGATTGCCGAGCCAAACCGGGAACTGCAGAAGACTGCCTAAATAAACGACGAAGAACGAAAAGCCCAAGTAAGCCCATGCCAGACCGGCAAACTTCGGGGCCACGCCGATCAGGAGGACAGCAACCCCGATCATGGTCCATACGGCTGGCAAATAGGACATGGCTGCCTGATAGAAGGCGCCGAGTGCAATCGGCTCCTCCATCACAGCCGATGCGGCTAATCCCAGACCGATAGCGGCCATAGAAAGCATGATCCAGCCAGTCGCCAGGGATATTCCCACATAGCTGCCCATGATGCGCAGTCGGGAGACCGTACGGCTAAGGAGATGCTCGGTCCGGTTCTTTTTCTCTTCCGCTCCGAGCTTTAAGATTGCCATCAATCCGGGAACCGTGCATATGATCGAAATAATAATCATTAGAAACGGAATGAATTGCTCGGTCAAGGAATAGCCCTCCGCTTGCGACAGCAGCTCATTCATGATCGCGTTGTCTGCGAAGAATGAATCCAAATCCCCGAGCACAGAGCCGTAAGATGCGCCTAGCACGAACATGCCGATCGCCCAGGCAATCAGACCGGTTCGCTGCAGACGCAGTCCCAGTCCAAGCGGGCTCTGCAAGAACACGGATGCCCGGGTTCTGCCAGGCCGTGCCGGCCATATACCGGCTTCCAAATCCCGCATGGCGTGCAGGCCATATGCGGCCGCCGCGAGCAAGAGCGCGACAGCAGCCGTAAGGATAACCGGCCACCAATAGTTGTTCACATACACTTCCGCGCTGAGCACCCAGCCCAATGGAGAAAACCATGTGAGCACACCATCCGTGACGTCGCCAATCGCCCGGACAAGATACGCGAGCAAGAGCACGGCTATGGACAGTCCAATAGTGCCGCGAGCACTTGGGGAAAGCTGAGCGAAGACGGCCGCGGCCCCGGTAAAGAACATCCCCGCGGCCCCCAATGCTGCCCCGTAAAGCAGCGATCCTTCCAGGTCCATGCTTTCCAAGCGCAGGGAATACAGCCCGACTGCGACAAGCAGGGCCAGTATCGCATTGGTGCCGAAGCCGACCAGCACCGTCGCTTGCAAATTTGACAGTCTCCCAACGGGCAGGGAGCGAATCAGCTCCATACGCCCCTCTTCCTCATCGGCCCGCGTATGGCGAGCCACAAGCAGCATGCTCATGATCCCGACTGCGACAGCGGTCATGAGCAGCATTTGATGAGCCATCATTGCACCGAGGGTATAATTGTCCAGACCATACCCTTTGCCCAACATAGCGGTCATGGCCGGATTCAGCATCGTCTCAGCCATCGTCTGTCGTTCCGACGCAGTCGGATACAAGCCTGCAAAGGCTTGCGCGACAACAAGCGTCAGGCTGGCTATAGCCAGCAGCCATAGCGGGATGCGCAAACGGTCACGCCGCAGAATAAATCGGACAAGGCGCCCTGTGCGTGCATACCATTGGCTGGCCATTACCGTTCGCCTCCCGTTCCCGCTTGCGGAGCATGCCCGCTCCCCTCATAATGCCGCATGAACAAGTCCTCCAGCGTCGGTGGAGCGCTTTCCAGCTTCACCAAGCCGGAGGCGCTCAAATACGCCATCACCTGCCCAAGCTCCTCCGAATCGACTTGGAACGTCAAGTCCAGACCGTCCTCCTCCAAATCATATACGCCCTTCATCTCCCCCAGCGCCGGAACAGGCTGCCTTGTCTGTACACGCAAAGTCGTCCGCGTCAGATGCCGCAATTCGGCAAGCGTTCCAGTCTCAATCAGCCGGCCATCGCGAATAATCCCCACCTTGTCGCAAAGCCGCTCCACCTCGGACAAGATATGGCTGGACAGAATAACGCTCTTCCCTGCTTGCTTCGCCTCCATGACGCACTCCTGGAAGACGAGCTCCATCAACGGATCAAGACCCGATGTCGGTTCGTCCAAAATATACAGATCCGCGTCCGACGAGAAGGCAGAAATGATCGCTACCTTCTGACGATTTCCCTTCGAGTACGTACGGCACTTCTTCGACGGATCCAGCTTGAACCTCTGAATCAGCTCTTCCCGCCTGCTCTTATTGGCCGTGCCTCGCAGCTTGACAAACAGGTCAATCACTTCTCCGCCAGTCAGATTCGGCCACAAATTGACGTCCCCCGGCACGTAAGCGAGCCGCTTGTGTATGTCTACCGCATCCTTCCATGCATCCATCCCGAAGATGGTCGCTTCGCCCGAAGTGGCTTTCAGGATGCCGAGCAGAATGCGAATCGTTGTAGACTTCCCCGCGCCGTTCGGGCCAATAAAGCCGTACACCTCTCCCCGATTGACTTCAATATTTATTCCGTTCAATGCTGTAAAGCTGCCAAATGATTTGGTGAGATTGGCCGTGCGCAATACCGCCATGAGATATCCTCCCCTTCAGAAAATAATGAAATAAATTAATTGATATAGTTCATGATATACATATTTTTATCGCAATGCAACAGTTTATGAACTTCTCTAGTTGTTTTATTACATAATTTTGATTACACTCATTACAATGGGAGGGAAAATGAACATGAACGGATTTGAACGTCGCCGCGCACAGAAGAAAAAAGACATCTTGGAAGCTGCATTGGTTCTCTTTATGGAATACGGGGTACAGAAGCCCTCCATAGCCGAAATCGCACAAAAGGCCGGCGTATCGCAAGTAACGATCTATAATTATTTCGAGAGCAAGCACAATTTGGCGCATGAGGTCTTCTTGTATTATTTGGACAAAATGTCCGAGGAATTCAAGGAGATCTTATTGAGCGAGCTGGACTTCCCGGAAAAAGTGAAGCGTCTCATCTTTCGGAAGAAGGAAGCCGCCCAGGAAATGCATGAAGATCTGTATCTCTACATTATGCGGGAATATACAACGAGCCCGGGTCATCTCCGCGAGATCTTTCAGGAGAAGACACTGCCGAATCTGTTCTCCCTGTTCAACCAAGGCAAGGAGCAGGGCTATGTGGACCCGAATTTGTCCAACGAGGCTATCCTGTTCTTCATGCATGCGCTCTATGAATACCTGCAGCGGGAAGAGGTCTACAGCAATGTGCTGCCTATGACGGAGGATATTATGAAATTGATTTTCTACGGGATCGCTGGAAAGCGGGAGTAAAAAAATGAGGAAATCCATATCTGCTTCAAGTGCTCCGTTAAACGATTTGACAGAACCAGATTCAAAAGCCGCAACAACCAACAAAAAAAGGCGCCCGAACCCATCAGCGGGAACGGACACCTTCTTGGTTGGATGGAAAGGGTGGTGCAGGCAGAACAGGCTAGCTTAGTTCACAAGCTGCCATGGACCCCACTGATCGGCACCGGGCACCTGCCCTTGTGTCCACCATTGGGCTCTCCACAGCTGGCCGTTGTAGGAGACAATCTCTCCGCCAGTATAAATCTGGCTGGAGCTCCAAGCCGGATACTGATTGCCCGGCTCGTTCGGCTCACCCGGTTCATTCGGCTCGCCGGGCTCGTTCGGTTGGCCTGGCTCATGCGGTTCATGCGGTTCATGCGGTTCACCCGAACCGCTGACTAGCTCCCATGGTCCATATTGGCCTGTTGTACCCGGCTCTTGTCCTTGCGTCCACCATCTAGCTCTCCAGATTTGACCGTTGTGGAGAACGATCTCGCCCGTTGTGTAAGCACGGATCGGATTCCATTCCAGAATGTCTCCGAAGCGGTCAGGATCGCCTGGGAAGCCTGGTGCCGGCACTGTCGGCGCGTTCGGGTTGATGCTCAGGTTCACATCAATCGCCTGATAGAAGGCATTCTGCGTGTCGGCAATATCCCAAACAGCGAGAATGACATGATATCCTGTACGGTCGTTCGGAATGAAGCAATCGTTGTATACATCATCAGGCGGCAGGGCGCCATGATCGATATAGCGGCAGAACAGTTCGAGATCAGCCCGTTTTAACGGAGAGTTCGGATCCCAACCCGGCTTCGTAATATAGTAATCCCAAGTGTTCGTGCTGTGGTTCGCAACGATCTTCCAATGGAACGTGTGCGGTCCGCCTTGCATATTCACTTTCGCCCAGCGATCCGCTGTTTGGGCATCCAGGCCAGGGAACACTGTCGCTCCCGCCAGCTGTCCATCCGGCACGCCGATCTCAGGGAAGTCTCCGCGGCCTTCCACGCTATGCGGCTCCCAGCGCACCGGTCCACAATTCACATTTACTTCCTGCGCACACAGATGCGCACGGCTGTCCACTACGTAACCGTGTGCAGAAGCCTTGTCTGCAAGCAATCCAAAGTATACGAGTGCCAGTATCGCAACGCCGGCGGCAACAACTAACAGTCTCGATAGCGAAAATCGATTTTTCAACACACCTTGATTCACTTTATTTTCCTCCCTTTTTATAAAAAAATAGCATTCCTTCATCGACACGGACAGCCCACATGTGAGCGGTTACAAGAATGAGAAAACAATCACTCCCTTCCAAGCAAAGCCTGTGCAATGTGCCCGGAATTCAAAAGCGGCAGTGTACTTCTACGGCCACCCTTCATAGCAGAAAAAGCTCCGCACCCCTTCTGATCCCGTGCCACTGTGTCTTGACCTAAGACCACAAGCCTTGGTTGTGCATCTATCACCAAACCCTGAAACGATGGCCGCATCTTCATGCGGAAAGGAGTCGCTTACTCGCAACGCCTTGATCTCAGGATTCTGATAGCCGGATTGCCGGGCCGGACGGACTTGGGCAAGAGGCAGTACCATACAGACGGAAAACGCTTTCGATGCAGCCGACAGTTCATCCCTGGAAAAAAACGAAATCCAACATTCACTTTTCCATAAGTGTCGATTTCTTGCTCTCGATGGAATCCCATCCGATCCTGCTCCGCCCCATGAGGCAAAGTCGCCTTCCTCTGCAATGACGATGCTCTGCTTCCTTCGAATCCCTTTGCCCCTGCATCGGCGAAAAGCCGCTCCGTGCCTAGCTTGCTGACTTTTCTCCTATGTCCATCCTAGCATACTGATCATGACCAATTCTAGTTGAAATAAGTTTTGAGAGAGTTAAGATTTTTTAGATAGTAAGAGGTGCCATTCCCATATAATGTGTGCTATTATGAAGATATCGGGGGAAAGCTGATCGACTGGGACTCCCCTCCCCTTGCACATTTCTTGCATACATTCTTAATAGAAAAGGGTGATCGCGATGCCAGAACACTACACAGAAAAGGAGATGAATCATGTACGCATTCCCGTCATGCTCAGGGATTCCTCTAACGGGGGAAAAGGGCAATTCCGCTTCTTGAGGCTGGACGAAATTTGCAGTGTTTCGACAGACGGCCGCACACTCCTGTTCGAAACGCGCGATGCCACTTACCATATGATTTCCACCTTGGATCAAGTGGGCCAATTTCTGATGCCATTGCTGGATCTCAAGAAGGTAGACCGCGTCAATTACATCCAGCCAAGCAAGGTAACCTACTATGATTCCGAATTTCGGAAGGTTTACTTCGATAAGCAGATTTCGGCCAAATCCAGATATGCCACGATCGCCCAACGTTATATGGAGTTGGTGCGCACGTTGGTCGGCAAGGACAAGGATCTGGCAAGAACGCCATAGTTTTGGCGCCTGCTAGTATGTACGTTGATCTAAATTACCATTATTTGGAGGGACCGTTGATGTTGTTGAATTTCAGGAAAGAGTTCAGGGAGCTGCTGAACATTCACCCTGGCGATCGGGTTGCCTATAAGGTAGAAGGGTCGAGAGTGATGGTCATGAAGAGTGACGAGGGCTACAAGGTCAATGCCACCGGTCAAGCGAATATTCCGAAGCATGTTGTGAACGCCGTCAATCTGAAGGAAAATGAGGTTTTGGTGATTGATAAAGTTCAAGAGAATGTGGCTTACCTGACTGTCAGGGACAGACGTTTTCGCCAGCCCAAGCTGAAAGGCCATGCCCTCAAAGCCCCGCGCAAGCTGAAGCTGGCCAATAAGCTTGGCAGATCGCCAATCGACCAATATGTGAACACGCTTCAATCCTATGGTTTTGCCAACGTTCGCAAGAACATGTTCACCCATGACATCGCGCGCATGCTCAGAGGTGTGGCTGACCTGCTGGAAAGCAAGGAGAATGAAAAGCTGTTCATTCGCTTTTCCTTGAGAGATCCGGAGATCTACGAATACGACTACAATGAACGCGAGTATAAGGTGATATTGAGGAAGGATGACAAGAATCACGAGATCACTTATGAAACAACGGCGGAGCTGCAGGATGTAGCGGCTGAGGTAGAAGCCAGTTATCCTGGATATGACGTTGTCTACATTATGCCGAACATTGTGTAGAAGCCTCCAGTACGCAGGCATCGTCACGGAATGCGCACACGCTGTGCCCCGCACAGTGAATGCCCAGCGTGATGATGCCTTGTCGTGCATCGTTGCAATCACGGGCTCCAGTGCCGCACGTAAAGCCGGCGGCGTCCGTCAACTCATAAGGCTCTTCACGGAATGCGAGCCCTCCTCTCCCTCTCTATTCCCAGGTTGTCGCCGCACTGGAAACGGACCCCTTCCACCCTCGCCGCCCACAATGTTCACACTGTCGCCACCGGCCTATTGGCATTTGAGTCTCAAAATGTCTTACTATAAAAAGGGAAGCTGATTTCCTGAACGCAAGGATCTCACGTTCATCTTCATACACTTAACAAGCCTAACACGGACTCAGGAGGAAGCCATGAGCGATAACCCTATTCAACAATTGCGCCTGATCAAAAATCGGATCACCAGTTTTATGATGGTGTATAAATTTGCGTTGAGCGAAATGGAGACGAAAATTGAAATATTGAGCGAGGAGTTCCAGCTGCTGCACGACTACAATCCGATCGAGCATACGAAGTCAAGATTGAAGTCGCCGGAGAGCATCATGAGAAAGCTGTATCGCAAGGGAGGGGCTCAATCGCTGGATGACATTCGCGACCAGATAAGAGATATTGCGGGCATCCGCATTACCTGCTCATTCATCTCGGATATATACACGATCAGCGAAATGCTGCAAAACCAGAGCGATCTGCGCACCATATCGGTCAAAGACTATATTGCCAACCCGAAGCCGAACGGGTACAAAAGCCTGCATCTGCTGGTAGCCGTCCCCGTATTCCTCTCGGACCGGCAGGAGCACGTCTATGTCGAGGTGCAGATCCGCACAATTGCGATGGACTTCTGGGCCAGTCTGGAGCACAAGATTTTTTATAAATACAACCAATCCGTGCCGCAGCACCTGCTTATGGAACTGAAGGAAGCGGCTGATGCCGCCTATGAGCTGGATGAGAAGATGGAGCGGCTTCACAAGGAAATCGAGGAAATCAAACTTAGCCGCTACGCAGATGAGGAGCTCGATCTCGAGGTGTTGGTGGGCAAGCACAACTTCCGCATCCCGGATAACCTGCTGAAGCTTATCCGGCAGGAGGACAGCCGAGACTAAGACAGTCACTAGCGCGCCCGCTGTTCGCTCATGCTGCGCCGCCTTCCCGGCTTACGAGTTTGCGCGAAGAAGGAGCTCCCCCAGCTCTGCTGTCACTTGAGAGCATCTTGTTTGGGGAACGCGAAGCATGGCCCCGTCCTCTATACTACGATGCGGTCCGCTGCAACGGTCAACCATTGTCGACTCCTTGTTTGGCTGATGCGGATCGATTGCTTCAACCGTGTCCGTCACAATAGCCAAATCGCTCCACACGCCCTGTAACGGTCAGCCA
>NZ_BOVK01000018.1 GCF_018403685.1 Xylanibacillus composti | reverse complement strand
TCCTGATTGTAATGCCTATATCTACTTTGATTCGTTTGCTCCTTTCCTGACTGTGATGCTTATATCAGAATCGTGTAAATTAGAGGTATTCTTCACACCCTTCCTGCTTGTCGAGCTAAGTCGAGCTAAATCAATCCATGTAGACCTCATTCATTATGGTCATTTCGCTCAGGAAGGCGTAATTCAATCAATGGTCGCCCCGTACCCGTACAGCCGTACCAGAACGTGCCTCCCCCGTAATTGGACAGAAAAAAAGCCCGCATAACGCGGACCATGTACATAATGCACAAAATTAGTAACCAGTCTTTCCTTGGCCGCCAGTGACAATGGCGATGCCAGCGCTGGCCCCAATGCGGGTTGCACCTGCGGCGACCATTTGCTGCGCTGTTTCAGCATCGCGCACACCGCCGGATGCCTTGACGCCCATTTCTGGTCCGACCGTTTCCCGCATAAGCCGGATGTCCTCAACGGTCGCGCCCCCAGGACCAAAACCGGTTGAAGTTTTGACAAAGGACGCCCCTGCCTCCTTCGCCAACAGGCATGCTGCTCGCTTTTCCTCCTCTGCGAGCAGTCCTGTTTCCAAAATCACTTTAACCGGAACTTCTCCCGCCGCTTCAACTACCGCCTGAATATCAGAACACACTTCTTCATGACGACCTGATTTGAGGGCGCCGACATTCAACACCATATCGATTTCCGTAGCGCCATTTCGGATAGCTTCCCGCGTTTCTTCTGCCTTCGCCCCGCTTGTCGTGGCCCCTAGCGGAAAGCCGACTACTGTAGTGATGCCCACAGATGTTCCCTCCAGCAGTTTAGCCGCTGCCGAAACCCAATATGGATTGATACACACGGTTGCAAAACCATATTGCCTAGCTTCTTCGCAAAGCTTGCTGACCTGCTCGGCTGTCGCCTCCGGCTTCAACAAAGTATGGTCGATCATACGAGCGATTTTTTCGTCCCATTGTGGCACATTTGTCATCCTTAATCCTCTCCGCTTCTTCAACGTTTGCTTCTATTGTACATGGTTCGCAGACAATGCGCTACGCCGCGCAGCAAACAGAATCCTGCTGCCTATTTGGCGGGATCCATGGGCTTAGCGTTGTCCTTTCTCATAAGGAGTCCCCAGCGCAGCCGGGGATATTGCCCGGCCGACAAAACCGGCGAGCACAAGAATTGTAAGCAAATACGGGAACATATAAATGAAATCAACCGGGACGAATTGGGTCAGGCCGTATACTTGAAATACGGACTTCATGGCAGAGGCTATGCCGAAAAACAATGCCGCAAGCATAGCCTGAAACGGGCGCCACTTGCCGAAGATCAACGCAGCCAATGCAATATATCCCTGTCCGGAGATCGTATTGTGGGAGAAGTTGTTCGTCGTCGTCAAAGCAATGGTGGCCCCTCCTGCAGCTGCCAACGCACCGCTCAGCATGACAGCGACATAGCGCATCCCGTACACCGATATCCCGGCTGTATCCGCTGCCCGCGGATGCTCACCCACCGCATATAGTCTGAGACCGAACGGGGTGCGATACACGATATATGCGGTGAGCGTTACTGCCAAAAATGCAACGAAGCTGGTCGGATACGCCCGAAATAAGGCGTTGCCCAAATAAGGAATATCCGCCAAGTAAGGGATTGCCCATTCCGAAAACCCTCTTTGCAGGGTAGGGGTCTGGGCGGAGCCGCTGAATATGAGTTTGGCCAAGTAGAGCGTCAAGCCTGTCGCCAAAAAATTCAGGCCCACCCCGCTGACGACCTGATCGGCGTTGAAGGTGACAGAGGCGAAAGCATGCGGCAGAGCAAACAATGCGCCAGCAACGACGGCAGCAAGAAATCCAAGCCAGGGCGCGCCATTCCCCATACCCGCGACATTGCCCGCAAAGTAGGCGATCGCTGCTCCAGTAAAAGCCCCTACTGTCATCATGCCTTCCAGCGCGATGTTCACGACACCCGACCGCTCGGAATACAGCCCGCCAATCGCTGCGAAAATCAGGGCTGTTGCAAACACGATCGTCGTGTGAATCAGATCGCTGGCTATTGTCAACCACTCCAAGTTAAGCCGCCTCCTTTTTGCGCCTGCGCCCGCTTAGCAGTCTGAGCATGGCCGTAATAATGCCCGCCGCAGCCACAAAGAAGATAACCATCGCAATGACGATGTCGATCAACTCCTCCGGCACACCGGCTCCGAACTTCATACCCGGCGCGCCATAGGTCAGCGCCCCAAGCAAAAATGCGCTGAGCACTGTCCCTAAAGCGGTGTTGCGCCCGATCAGGGCAACGGCCAATCCGAGAAACCCGTATCCCCGGAAGGCCGCTTCTACAGATAAATAGTGGTAGACGCCGAGCATTTCTGCCGCTCCTCCCAGTCCGGCGAACATGCCGCTGCCGAACATGGCCGCGATCATGCTCTGCTTCACCTTAATGCCGGCATATTCAGATGCATGCGGATTGAGTCCAACAGCCCGCAGCTCAAAGCCAAGCTTCGTCTGCAGCAGCACAATGTAGAACACAACCGCGCATCCTAATCCGATCAGAATGCCAAAGTGGATGCGGGCATGCTCGAACAAGCCGGACAGCCAGTCCGCAGACAGCCATGCAGACTCTTGCGCAGTTCGGGAGCGCATCTGCCCCGGCTCAAGCATAAAGCGCTTGGTCAAGTAGTTGACGAGATAGAGGGCGATCCAATTCAGCATAATCGTGCTGATAACTTCATGCACGCCTCTAGCCGCTTTCAGATAACCGGCTATGCCGCCCCATATGCCGCCAGCCAGCGCCCCAGCTGCCACTGCCGCAACTGCATGCAGTCCCCACGGCAAATGCCAGAATACGCCCACATAAATACCCGCCATTGCCCCGATAATGAACTGCCCTTCGGCGCCAATGTTGAACAAGCCTGTCCGAAAGGCAAACGCCACGGCCAATCCTGTAAAAATGAGCGGGGTGACCTGTCTGATCATTTCTCCGAAATTGTACATATCGCCAAATGATCGGGTAAGCAACGACTGATACGCCGTCAACGGGTTGTAGGAACCTAGAAGCATGATCAGCGCCCCGCTGGCCAAGCCCAGCAGCACGGCAATCACCGGCAGCCATGTGCCTTCCTTGAACAATGCGGAAATGCGGCGAAATGTTTTGGGCATCCGATTCTCTTGCTTATTGGCCATGGGACTCACCGCCCTTTTCCGCTTCCATTTTCTCCATTTCCCATTCCGCCTCCGCACGGGTATGCCCGGACATCATAAGCCCGATTTCCCTCTCATCAATATCATCCGGCCGCACAACGCCAACGATCCGTCCTTCATATATGACCGCGATCCGGTCGGACAGCCGCATGATTTCCTCCAGTTCCAACGAGTAGAGCAGCACCGCCTTGCCTTGATCCCTTTGCTCCAGGATACGGTTGTGAATAAATTCAATTGCGCCTACATCCAGTCCCCGGGTCGGTTGGGTAGCAATCAAGAGCGGCGGACCGCTGTGGAGCTCCCTGGCAATGACGGCTTTTTGCTGGTTCCCGCCCGACAACGCCCTTGCCTTCGTTTCTTCGCTAGGGGTGCGAACATCATAATCTTCAATCAACTGTCGCGCATGCTCTCTAATGACAGCGTGCTTCAGGAAACCAAACCTTTGAAAAGCTGGTTGGAAATATTGCTTCAGCACTAAATTATCTGCTACCGAGAAATCGAGGATTAACCCTCTCTTTTGGCGATCCTCCGGGATATACCCCACACCCGCTTCCGCAATCGCTCTAGGGGAGAGACCGTGCATCTGCTGGCCTCCCAGCCTAATTTCTCCGCTCTCTGCCCGGCGCAGCCCGGTGATCACCTCGATTATCTCTCGCTGGCCGTTCCCCTCTACGCCTGCAATACCCAGAATCTCTCCGGCCCGCACCTCAAAGCTCAGCTGATTCAAGATTCGGACGCCCCGCTCATCCGACGCGGTGACATGTTTGACCTCCAGAACAGGCGTCTCGGCGCGAGCCGGCTTTTTGACTACTTCGAATCGCACCTGGCGGCCTACCATCTTGGCCGCAAGCTCATCGGGTGTCGTCTTGGCGGTTTCCAAGGTTTCCACGACTTTGCCGCGACGAATCACGGTGACCCGATCAGCAACCGCCATAATTTCTCTCAGTTTATGTGTAATGAGCAGAATCGTCTTCCCTTCTTGCGCCAGCCTGCGCATCATCTTGAGCAGCTCGTCGATTTCCTGAGGAGTCAGCACAGCCGTTGGCTCATCGAAGATAAGAATGTCCGCCCCGCGATACAAGGTTTTGAGAATCTCCACCCGCTGCTGCATGCCCACAGAGATATCCCTTACGCGCGCATGGGGATCAACCTTCAGTCCATATTTCCCGGACAGCTCCCCTACCTGCTGGGCCGCCAAGCCAAGATTGACTTCCCACCCTCTTCTAGGTTCCAAGCCCAGCACGATGTTCTGCGTTACGGTAAACGGCTCCACCAGCATAAAATGCTGATGAATCATCCCGATGCCAAGCGCAATCGCATGCCCAGGATCGCTAATGCTGACTGGCTTCCCGTGAATCCACACTTCGCCTTCATCCGGCTGGTACAAGCCGAACAAAATATTCATCAGTGTCGATTTGCCGGCACCGTTCTCGCCCAGAAGCGCGTGTATTTCTCCTTTTCGCACCTCCAAATTGATCGCATCATTCGCCACAATGCCCGGAAACCTCTTCGTAATCTCCTTCATCTGAACGGCCGTCGGCCTCGCATCCACCATCATTTACCTCCCGACTCGTTCTATGCCAGACAGACGCTTCACTCGGTTTATGGATTTTCCGGAACGGTTAATTCCCCATCAATAATGCGCTGTTTGAACTCCTCTACCTTGTCCAGCACTTCTTGCGGCAGGTTGGGGTTGTGCTCGGGAAGGCCGACCCCATTCTCCTTCAGGCCCAGCGTGACCACCTCTCCTCCCTTGAATTCATCCCGCATCACCTCTTCCGAGATGGTGCGCACCGCGACGTCCACGCGCTTAATCATGGAGGTGAGCGTAATGTCATTCCCGAAGGTTTGGGCCTGATCCTTATCCACTCCGATGACCCAGACATCGCGACCTGCATTGCGCAGCTCCTTCGCCTGCCCAAATACGCCGTCCCCGGTTGAGCCGGCCGCATGGAAGATAATATCGGCCCCGCTATTGTATATGGTGGACGCGGCTGCTTTTCCCTGATCCGGGGCGTCGAATGCACCCGTGTAATTGACAATCAGCTGCGCATCCGGGTTCGCAGCCTCAATCCCGGCCTTGAACCCTGCTTCGAACCGGGTAATAACAGGAATCTCCGAACCTCCGACAAATCCGATTTTATTCGTTTTCGTCATCATGCCCGCTACTACCCCGACCAAGAACCCTCCGTCATTTTCCTTAAAGGTGACGCTCACGACGTTAGGCGCATCCACGACATCGTCAACGATGCCGAGCTTGGACTCCGGATTTTGATTCGCCACCTGCCTGATGGCATCGCTCATCATGTATCCGATTCCCCAAGTGAGATCACGCCCGCTTTTCACGAATTGGTTCAGATTGGGCACGTAATCGGCATCATTCTGGCTTTGCAGATAGTCCACCTTGCCGCCGTGCTCTTCAGCAAATTGCTGAAGCCCCTCCCAAGCACTTTGGTTGAAGGAATTATCATTCACGCCTCCGACATCCGTCACCATAGCTACAGAAATCTCCACTGTTCGCTCCGGACGCCCGTCGTCAGTACCATCAGTTACTTGATCTGCTGGTCCTGTGTTGCCTGCCCCTTCATTTGCGGCATTGCCCGCATTTCCTCCTCCACACGCGGCGAGCATCATCAACAGCGCTACGGTTAACAGTCCCAGCAAGAACTTTCTTATCCCGGGTTGCACTCGCATAAGATTTCATCCCCCTGCTATTTGGATTGATTTCAACTGCTAAGTTTCCCGTCGGAAGGTAAAAACATGTAAGGAACTGAAAAGAAAGGACAACGAGAGTTAAATCAGGATCGTTGAATCATTAATGTCAGCATAGAAATATAGCCCGCTATAGCCTACAATGGAGATAGATGAACCTGTACCCTACCCTATAATTTGATTGTGGGTGTACTGGAAGGCGAAGCCTGGATACAACCGAGAAGTGGACGATCAGCCAATCGGAGGCACTGAAAATGGGGGATGACAATGTTGGAGATGATGGCAGACACGATGTCCCGCTTCCATCTTCGCCATCGGGATCAGCAACCGCTGACCGTGGCGATGCACGCGCATCCTTTTTACGAGATTTTCTATTTTCACAAAGGGAGATGCCGGTATTTAATCGGTGACCGCATCTACGATTTGGCACCGGGCAACGTGATTCTCATGCACGGCATGACACTCCACTGCGCCAATGTCGATCCAGACGAGGAATATGTCCGAACCGTCATCCATTTCACACCATCGTATATCGAGGGGGCCGTTCATTTTCCCCATGCACTGGATTTGTTGAACCCGTTCCGCAAGCTGAAAAACGTCTGCCTCCCGCTAAATCCTGAACAGCAGACGGAATTTGAGCAGCTGTTGGCCCGGTTGGACCGCTTGCAAGCAGCAAAGGATCCGATCTCATACAATCGGCTGCATCTTGCCTTTCTCGACCTGCTTACCGTGCTGTATGGGTATGCCGAGGAACGGCTCAAAATCGCGGACGAACACAAATACCCTGAAAAAATGCGGGGAGCGCAAAGCATCATCGCGTATCTGGAACGGCACTACATGGACGATGTCCATCTGGACGATCTGGAAAGAGAGCTGCATCTCAGCAAGCACTACATGGCAAAGATTTTCAAAGAAACGACCGGCATTACCATCTTCACCTATTTGTACACGAAGCGCATTAACGAATCGAAAATCTTATTGATCACTCATCCAGAAATGAAAATTACGGATATCGGGTACCGCGTCGGCTTCAAGCACCCTGCGCATTTCAGCCGCGTTTTTCGGCAGCAGACCGGATGCACGCCCGAGCAATTCCGCAAACAGGAGGTTTGGACATGAATACGCTTACCCAAATGCTTGCCCCGATACCGCTGCCGCCTATGATCCGCATACGGCAGAGTTTTGATGCTTCTCGGCTGGAGGATCCAGCTGGCGAGCTGCGCCGCAAGCTGGCTGACTCCCCTGAGCTTGCGCGCATCCAACCCGGCCAGCAAATCGCAGTAGTAGCCGGGAGCCGCGGCATTGCCAACCTGGCAGCCATGACCAAGGAACTGGTGGAGGCCATTCGCGCTCGCGGCGCCGAACCCTTCCTTGTGCCGGGCATGGGCAGCCACGGCGGCGCTACCGCGGAGGGCCAGCAACGCGTGCTGGAGCATCTCGGCATCAGTGAAGCCAGCATGGGCGTCCCCATCCGGTCATCCATGGACGTTGTCGAGGTTGATCGGCTGGAGAATGGCTTGCCTGTCTATGCCGATGCGCTGGCAGCTCAAGCGGACGGCATCGTCGTCATCAACCGGATCAAGCCGCATACGGCATTTCGGGGACGCATCGAAAGCGGCTTGATGAAGATGATCGCCATCGGGCTAGGCAAGCAAAAGGGCGCAGAAGCATGTCACCAGCTCGGCTTTAAGTATATGGCGGAAAACGTGCCGAAGATGGCCAATATTTTAATTCAAAAGCTGCCGATCTTGTTTGGCGTCGGCATCGTGGAAAATGCGTACGATCAAACTTGCCGAATTGAGGTCGTGGCGGCAGCAGAGATGGAAGCCAGGGAGCCTGAGCTGCTCGAAGAAGCCAAATCGCGCATGCCGCGCATTCCCTTCGAGCAACTAGATGTCCTGATCATCGACTACATCGGCAAAAACATTAGCGGGGACGGCATGGACCCCAACATAACCGGACGCTACCCGACCCCCTATGCCCATGGCGGCCCGGATGTCTCTAAGATGGTTGTGCTCGATCTGACAGCAGAGTCCCATGGCAACGCCAACGGAGTCGGCACGGCAGATTTCACAACACGCCGTTTGGTCGACAAGACAGATTGGCCGGCCACATATGCGAACGGGTTGACCTCCACCGTTTGCGCGCCTACGAAGATGGCAACTGTACTGGAGAATGATCGCGACGCCATTAAAGCCGCTATCAAGACCTGCAATATCCTTGACTACACCACTTGCAGACTGGCCCGAATTCGCGATACTTTGCATCTCGGTGAACTGGAAATTTCTCTCCCGCTGCTGGAAGAGGCGCGTCGCATCACCGGAGTCGAAATCGTGGGAGTACCATACGAGTGGACGTTCGATGCGGACGGTTATTTGACGAAGTAAAGGAGTCTTTGTGATCATGAACTTATTTGATTTGAGCGGAAAAACAGCCGTCGTCATCGGCGGCAATGGTGTGCTGGGCAGCGCCATGGCACAGGGACTGGCCAACCATGGAGCGGCCGTAGCAGTAGCCGGGCGCAATCAGGAAACCGCCCGGCAGGTTGCTGCGGCAATAGCCGAAGACGGGCCATCAGCCAAGGCTTTTCAAGTCGATGCCACGAAGAAAGCAGACCTGTCTCAATTGTTGGAGGATGTGCTTGCCTGGAATGGCAGCATCGACATCGTCGTCAACTGCCCCGGCACGAACAGCGCCACACCGTTCTTCGAAGTCACAGAAGAAGAGTGGGACAAGATCATGGACGTAAATCTAAAAAGCGTCATGCTCTCCGGACAAGTGTTTGGCGAATATCTGACAAAGCGCGCACAAGGAGGAAGCATCATCAATATTTCCAGCGTGTCCTCCGATCCCCCTTTGTCTCGAGTCTTCACCTACTCGGCTTCAAAGGCAGGCGTTAATAACGTAACCCAATTCCTCGCCAGGGAATTTGCGCCTTACGGCGTACGGGTCAACGCTATCATTCCGGGATTCTTCCCTGCCGAGCAAAACCGCGCCATTCTGAAGCCGGAGCGCGTAACGTCCATCATGGGCCATACGCCGATGAACCGGTTTGGCGAGCCGCACGAGCTGCAGGGCGCGGTTGTGTGGCTGGCGTCCGATCAAGCGTCCGGTTTTGTAACGGGCTCCCTCATCCGCGTGGATGGCGGATTTGGAGCTATGACTATATAAGAGGAGTCGATTTGCATGGCGGATACAGTTGTTTCGGGCAAAGAACTGGAGGCTTTCGTTAGACAAACGGTACAAAAAACCATGATCACTGATATGCACACACACTTGTATGCGCCGGAATTCGGCAGCCTCCTTCTGTGGGGGATCGACGAGCTGCTCACCTATCATTATCTGGTTGCGGAAACTTTGCGCTGGACAGAAGTCGACTCGCCCTACGAACAGTTCTGGTCTCTGTCCAAATCCCAACAAGCCGAGTATATCTGGAGGAAGCTCTTTCTCGAGCATTCCCCCTTAAGCGAAGCAGCCAGCGGTGTGCTGCAGGTGCTGCACACAATGGGACTCGACGTAGGAAGCAGAGACTTGAACGAATATCGCAAGCAGTGGGCAAGCCGTACGCCGCAGCAGCAGATCGACGCGGTTTTCCAGCTAGCCGGAATCAGAGACGTGGTGATGACCAACGATCCGTTTGACCCGAATGAGCGAGAATTGTGGTTGGACGGCAGGGGCAAGGAAGACCCGCGCTTTCACGCAGCGTTGCGTGTAGATCCGCTGCTAAACAATTGGGATACAGCCGTGCCGGAGCTTCATCGAATGGGTTATCAAGTCGAGGCGGCATGGACTGACCAAACGATTAAAGAAACACAACGTTTTCTCAGGGACTGGGTTCAACGAATGGACGCGCTGTACATGGCTGTATCCATGCCTGGCGATTTCCGCTACCCGATCGAGGATCATCGTGCACGCATGATTGATGAAGTGATGATCCCGGCTTGTCAGGAACTGGGCATCCCCTTCGCACTAATGATCGGCGTTCGCCGTCAGGTGAATCCTGAGCTAAGGCTGGCCGGAGACATGAGCATGCTGTCCGATGTCTCCTCTGTAGAAGCGCTCTGCCGCAAGTACCCGCAGCAGAAGTTTCTAGTCACCATGCTGGCCAGGGAAAATCAGCACGAGCTCGCCGTGCTGGCTCGCAAATTCCGCAACTTGATGGTATTTGGCTGCTGGTGGTTTTTGAATATCGGTTCAATTGTGAAGGAAATGACTGCCTTCCGGGTAGAGCTGCTAGGAACCAGCATGATTCCACAGCACTCCGATGCCCGCATTTTGGAGCAGTTGATTTATAAATGGGGGCATTCCCGGGAAATCATAGCCAGCGTCCTGACAGAAAAATATAGCAGGCTTCAGCGCGTAGGTTGGACGGCCTCTCGAGAAGAGATCAAACGGGATGTCGAAGATCTGCTCGGCAACAATTTCTGGCGATTCGTTGGAAAGACCATTCCTGGCAACTAAATACTTGAATATCTTGCATGTCGCGGCAGGCGGACGTTCGGAAGAACGTTCGCTTTTTTTTGTCTGGAAGTTGGACCTCGGTTTTTTTCCTGAATGGGGAAAGTGAAGAGGAGCAATGGAATAGGCGGATGCATACATTGGGAGAAACTCGCATGAAGGAGGGTTTCCATGAACACCAATCCTCTACCTCTTCCTGTATATCCGTATCGACTCAATCTCCCGAACGGAAATATTCTTTATCCGGTTGTTGCTTCCTACGAATATCAGGCGGCAGCAGCCAAAATGAATGATACCATCCTCCAGCAAACGTACCGCCTGCTTCATGAGCAGGGAGTGCCGAGCAATCCGCAGGCGGAATCGACGGGATACTATGAGGTGAAGACAAATGAACGAAACGTGTTAAGCCTCTCGCTTTTCAACTATACCTTCAGTGGCGGCGCTCACGGCTTGACACTCCAGAAATCACTCACATTCGATGCCGAAACAGGCCGTCCTTATACGTTGGCGGAGCTGTTTAAACCGAATAGCGGCTTTGAGGAGAAACTAACCGAAATGGTCCGTGCCCAAATTAGAGAAAGGGACGTCCCGCTGCTGACCGATCCGCCGATAGTTCGACCAGACGCAGATTACTATATCGCGGACAAGGCGCTGGTGATCTACTATCAAGTGTACGAAATCGCACCCTACGTATACCAGTTCCCCTATTTTCCGATCTCGGTATACAGCGTGCAGGATATGATTCTCGAAGACGGACCGCTCGGACGCATGATTTACTGAAGTGACTTCATACTGATTACGGCCGATCACTCGCATCTGTGGTTTGCAGAATGCGGGCCGCTGAGCTTCCCGCCTAGCTGCAGAGTACTGGACCTTACCTGCGGAAATGGAGCTTCCTGTGTTTCATGCCTATATCACTTTGTAGCTGGCTCCTGTGACTCATGCCTATATCACTTTGTAGCTGGCTCCTGTGACTCATGCCTATATCACTCTTGAAGCTGGTTCCTGTGGCTCGTGCCTATATCACTTTGAAGCTGGCTCCTTTGGCTCATGCCTATATCACTCTTGAAGCTGGTTCCTGTGGCTCATGCCTATATCACTTTGAAGCTGGCTCCTGTGACTCATGCCTATATCACTTTGAAGCTGGTTCATGTGGCTCGTGCCTATATCACTTTTGAAGCTGGTTCCTGTGGCTCATGCCTATATCACTTTAAAGCTGGCTCCTGTGACTCATGCCTATAAAACAAAAAAAAAGGACATTCTCAACGTGTATAAAGCGCTAATTAAATGCGGTCACATAAAGAGAAAACTACAGCCACATAAGGTGAAAAGCTCAGAAAATCCGACCCAAGATATCGGAGATCGCTCAGAAGGTACTCGAACTATGATGTGAGCAGTTCGCTCAGGAGGTGTCCGAACCATGATGTGAGCAGTTCGCTCAGGAGGTGACTGAGCCAAGATATAGGTAGATCACTCAGGAAGCACCTCCACCCGATATGGGCAAAGTGACCAGGAAGGGTTCGATCCGATCCACAGTATAGGCAGTTCGCTCAGGAGGTGTCTGTCTGAACCAAGATATAGGCAGATCACTCAGGAAGCCGCAACTCAAGGTATGGCGTGACACTCAGGCACCACTACTTGAGTTACGGGCATGACTCTCAGGAACTCCGCCTCGATCGCGCGCTTCAGAAGGAGCTTGGCCAGAAGACTAAGGCGGACTGGTCACGTTCAGCGCCTTGCCGTTGCAGGATTTCGGCGGCTTCACACTCGGCGGCAGGTACTCCGTTCCACGTTTCGATTCTGATTTTTTTCATTCCGCGAGTATGCATCATTTGCTGCAGTGCTTGTTTGAACTGCCGCACCTCTTCCTGTTCTCCGGTCCACGGCTCGAGGTGCGAAATCTTTTTTCCCGCCTGCTCGATCCATATGGCCCAACGACCGTCTCGAAACAGCAAGTAATGACCATTTTTTCTACTGAACGCGATTCCTTCTTTTTGCGGCCACGGCAGCCATATGCCGTACGGATTAACCGGATCTACTGCTGACAGTACCCACATCTCTCCGGTCGGCTTACGTCTGGCTGATGCTTCTGCTTCGGCATCCTTCTGGTCTGCCCGATTCAATGGAACAAGCATGCGCAATGATACGGCATCGTCATCTGGATGCGATGTTTTCACTATGGGACTGCGCTTGCCTAGCTGCTCCGCCGTTTCCTTGGACATCCACTGCAACGATTCTGCTCCCTCGATAAAAAAGCCTCGTACAGCATGTCCCCATTCTTCCAGCTGACGATAGATGCCTTGCAACGAGTCCCAAGAATAAGGGGCGAATGATGCTATTTCGCGCGAAACGATACCGAATTGGCGCAGCAGATGCAGCGCCCACTCCGAGGCGCTTGTTAAGTTGGCGGCCGTTGCTGCTTTGCCCGAATTTGCTGCAACACTTGTCTGCGCCGGCGGAGCAGGAGATAAAGGTTCTGCAGCTTGCTCCCGATCGGCAATCGACTCAGAGTCGCCCTTGGTTAACAGGGCGAACCACCGGCCTTGCCCGGAGCCTGCGCGGGCAAAGCCGCTCCCTCGGCGAGCGCTCTGCAAGCGCAGCGGCGCAAACTGGTCGTTGGAGACATGTCCCTCCCAGACGAGATCCATTAGGGCAGATAATGTGTCTGATGGCGCCTGACCGCGAGCGCGGGCCAATTCGGTCAAGAAACTGGCGCCGCGTGTCCGCAGCAATTGGAGCAGTTCAGGCTGATTCGTCTCACCATTCCTCCTGAGGAACGGACGGTAGAGTTCCTCATCTTCACGAAGGAAAAACGCGATGCTCCCTTCCCGGGCTTGCGGCTCTTTGCGGCCCATCCAGATGATTTCACCGGAGGCGCAAAGTTCATCCAGATCCCGTTTGCGGTATCCCCGCAGTCGGGAGGGGAAGATCAAACTCTCCCACTGCGATAGTGGGAAAAACAAGCCTTGCAAGCGGCGAATAGCCTGCAGCAATCCTGCACTGCCTGCCGCCTGCCTGCCGGGAAGCAAGCCGTGCTCATGCATGAGGTAGGCACACCAAGCTTCGGGAGGAAGCGGCTTCGTATTGCGTCGAATATGGTGAAGCGAAACGCGCAGCAGACGGCTGGCTACCTTGGCGCTGAGCCAATGGTCAGGCTCGCCGGTCGACTCCTCTACATCCGCGAATGGCGCGGCTTCCACCCTGCCTTGTTCGACTTGAGCGGCTAACCATTGCTCGACCAAGACCGGTTCCAATTGATATCGTCGCGAGATTTCGGCTTTGGTGAAGGACAGCCTGTGATCCATGAAGCGGGTCAGAACAAGCAGCTGGGCTCTTGGCGATGCCGCCAGATTGGCATAATCATGTTGCTCGTCACAGCATATCCACCGTTGTTCCTGCCCGTACGGCTGCAGCATAATCCGCTTCTGCCGCTTCAATTGCCGCACCCATTCCTGCACTTGCCCTTCGTCCGGCGCCAAATCCGGGAAGGAGGCCGGAGCATCCTGCTCGCCAGGGAATGACTCCTGCTGCTGTTCCACTGGACTCGTCTGCCGCCAACTGGAGCGAATGGCTTGCAGCAGCTCGCGATCGGACAAGTCGCCCCGCTTCTTTAGAAGTTGATAGACCGCTTCCTCATTGTCGATTGCCCTTGCTTCCTGCTCCAGATGTCCCCTCACTTCTTCCAACGCCTCAGCCGGCACGGTATTTCGCCATGTGTCTGTACCGAGCCAATGTGCGGCGGCCTCCCTCTGAACATGCAGCAGCTGCGCCTGCAGCTCGGGACCGAATGCATCAGCCTCATAAATGCGGGTATTGATGTAATCGGCCAGAAATTGCGAGGCAAACGGGGACGGCATTTCAGTTTCCACCACGTCCACCTGCAGATACCCTTCTTCCATTCGCCGCAGCACTTCGAGCAGCCTGGGCAGATCGCCCCACTCCAGCATGCAGTGGCGGAGCGCTTCCTCCAGCAGCGGGAAATCATCTGCGTAGGGCAGCGCTTCCTTCAGCAGCTCCTCGCTGCGCAGCCGCTGCCGCCACATTGGCACGCGACTGTATCCCCTGGATAAAAGCAACGAGGTTTCCGCCATGCGACGAAAGGCGACTGCGAACATTGCGCTGCCCGCCAGCGCTTCGCGCAGCAAGGATTCCGCGTTCCCGGCATTCACCTTCCAAAGCTGGGACAGCCAAGAAGAATCCCATTCGGGAAAAACTATTTCCACACCGTTGTTTTTGGCGTTCGCATACACGCCGGAGGACGAGACTTGTTTCAGCAGCTGCTCGACTGCCATCATCCAGGCTCGGTTTACCCGCAGACCCCAGACTGTGTGCAGCACGATATGCATCTTCCCATCCACATCGCGGAAATGCTCCAGCACGATTCGCTCGTTTGTCGGCACCGGGCAAACATCCAGCTGGCGAACGAACAAGGACGTCAGCTGCTCAGCAGCCTGCGGCTCCATGCTGTATTCCCCTGCCAGCCAATTTTCCGCTGCTTTCACATCCTGCTTCAACCGAGCAATGAACTCTTCATGAAAGCAGCCGATTCTTGTCCCAAGCTTGAACGAACGGCCAGCGGCCTCTGAACGCCAAAACGGAATTTCGCTGTAAGGATTGCGCACCTCCGTTACCCAGATTCGGTCCGGGTCCATCCGCCGAATCATCCATGCCTGCGCGCCAAGCTGAAACACGTCGCCCGGCCTGCTCTCCTGAACGTACTCTTCGTCCAGATCGCCGATACGCTGCCTGGATTCACTGTGCACAACCGCATAGTTCGCCGAGCGCGGTATAGTGCCAGCGCCCATAATAGCTGCGGGACCTGTCTTTGCCGTTGGCTCGAGCAGTCCCGGTTCCCTATGCCAATGCAAGAGCGGCTTGACGAATGGATAGTACCCCGAAAGCAGGCGCAGCCATCTCTCCAGCTCTTCGCGCGGCATGCCGGTGTAGCTGTCGCTGCGATCGATCCGCCGGATCAGCTCATCGACCGGCATAGACTCGACGGCTACCATCGCAATGATTTGCTGGCACAAGACGTCCGGCAATTGGCGAGGAATGTGAATATCTTCTATCTCGCGCCCCCGGATCAGACGGCCAAGCACTGCAGATTCTGCGAGCTGGCCAGGCATCCGCGCGACGATCACTCCGCGGCTTTCCCCTTGCACGGCATGGCCGGCGCGGCCAATTCGTTGAATGCCCGCGGCAGCTTCACCGGGCGAATCGAGCTGAATCACCTTGTCGATATAACCGATATCGATGCCGAGTTCCAAGGAGGAGGTCGCCACGATGCAGCGAAGGTTGCCCTCACGCAAAAGCCGCTCGGCCTCCAGCCGCTTCTCCCGAGAGACGCTTCCATGATGGGAACGGGCGATTTCGCCGCCAAAGAAATCATTGAGCCGCAATGTCAGACGTTCCGCCAGCCGGCGGCTGTTCACGAAGACAATGACCGATCGGGCTCCCTCCATTTGTGCTGCGAGCACATGCAGCAGCGGCTGCCAAGCGGCGTCCCGGCCGCCGCTGCCGAGCGGAACGGTGCGATCCGGCACGGTTACCTGTACATGCAGCGGCTTCTCTTCGCGGCTTTCTACTACTTCGACCGGCCGGGGCTCCCCTCGTTGTTCCCAGCCGCTTAGAAATCGGGCGACACGGTCTACCGGTTTCTGGGTTGCGGAAACGCCGATACGCTGCAGGGGCTGCTCCGCTAACGCAGCCAGCCGTTCCAGCGACAGCGAGAGATGCGCTCCCCGAGAAGAGGCCGCCAGCGCATGGATCTCATCAACGATCACGGCATGCACGGTACGCAGCACCTCTCTGGCCTTCGGCGAGGTGAGCATCAAATAGAGCGATTCCGGCGTCGTAACGAGCACATCCGGCGGCTGCCGCAAGATAGAAGCGCGCGTGCTCTGCGGTGTATCGCCAGTTCTTACAGCGGCATGCACGGCATATTGATCGGCGACAGCTGGAGACAGCCGACTTCGCCATTCCGCGGCAAAGCCGACAATATGCTCGTATACGTCATTGTTGAGCGCCTTGAGCGGCGTCACATACAGCACGCGTACGCCGCGTCTGCCGTCTGGCTTCGCCTTCCCTTCCACAATCCGCTTCAGGCAAGGGAAAAAAGCAGCCAGCGTCTTGCCTGATCCGGTCGGCGCGGCGATCAGGGTGTGGCTGCCGCGTTCAATGGCCCGCCACGCTTCCCGCTGCATGGCGGTCGGCTTCCCGAATCGATCGGCAAACCACTGGAACAGTGTCTCCTGCATAAGGGCTCCCTCCTCTATTTCCCTTCCATTATACGGGTTGCACTGGCAAGTGAAAACCGAAGGCGAACATAAATTCTATTTCCCTGCAAATGTGCTATAATACGTGTATCATTTTTTTGCTATGGAGGGACCCACATTGACACAGCCACCGCATGAAAAAAAAACGTGCCGGGCGAAATCGCACGATGACGCTGCAGCCGGAAGAAGCTGCCCGTTACGCCAGCCGCCTGGTCCGCCTCCACGAGCCTGTGACAGCGGATGCCATCCTGGATACGACCATTCAGCAAGACCTCTTCGAAACACTGGATTACTTGCCGAGGGAATTCGTCGACCTGCTGTTCATCGACCCGCCCTATAATATCAGCAAATCCTTCAACGGCAAAACATTCGCCAAGATGGATGCCGATCAATATACCGCCTGGCTGGATTCATGGTTCTCGCGCCTGATGCCTGTGCTGAAGCCGCATGCGTCTGTCTACATATGCGGAGACTGGCGCTCCAGCCATTCCATCTTTGAGGTGGCCTCTCAATATTTGCATATTCAAAACCGCATTACATGGGAGAGGGAAAAAGGGCGGGGCGCCCTGACGAATTGGAAAAATGCATCCGAAGACATCTGGTTCTGCACGAAAAGCCGCGAATATACGTTCCATGTCGACCGGGTCAAGATGAAGCGAAAGGTGCTTGCTCCTTACCGCAATGCCGAAGGCAAGCCGAAGGATTGGGAGGAGCAGGACAGCGGCAACTATCGGCTAACCCATCCCTCCAACCTGTGGACCGACTTGACCGTCCCCTTCTGGTCGATGCCCGAGAATACAGACCATCCGACGCAAAAGCCGGAGAAGCTTGTCGCGAAGATCATTCTGGCCAGCTCCAACGAAGGCGATGTCGTTCTCGATCCCTTCCTCGGTTCGGGTACGACTTCGGTCGTAGCCAAGAAGCTTGGACGGCGCTATATCGGCATTGAATTGGACGAAACATACGCCTGCCTGGCGGAAAAGCGGCTCGACAAGGCCGATGAAGACCCTGCGATCCAAGGCTATCAGGACGGCGTATTCTGGGAACGCAACTCGCTGCAGGAGCAAGGCAAAGAGAAGAAAAGCCGAATGAAACAAGCAGATAAGCCTGCTGCGAGTCCAGACCGTACCGCAGTAGAAGCCAATGCCGATGGAAAAAGGGACAAAGCAGAGACCGCCCAATTGGAACTGGTTATTCCCGAGCACATTCGCGATACCGACTAATGATGCGAAACAAGAAACAGCCGCTCCCCGACCGTTCGACAGAAACGGGAAAAGAGCGGCGTTTTATTCATATGGACAGCCTATTGACGCGGATTGCGCTCATGCAAGGCAAACAGCTCCTCGAAATGGGCGAAGGTATTTTCTATGCCGTCCACCTGCTTCCGAATATCGTTGCCCAAAAAAGATCCCCGAATTTTTTTCTCGCTCAGCTGTTGGGATGTATGCGAGATTTTTGACAGGCATGTGGTGTTGGCAAGCAGCAGCTTATACGATTCCGGCATCAGCAAACAGGCGAGTACCGGAATATCGTCCACCTTGAGAAGTTTGGACAATCCCAGCACCGTATTGGAGAATGCGCCCTTGGCACTATAGGAAAATCGCACGGCATAGGACCGGTCCTCGGGCAGGTAAAGCTTCCCCTTCGCCGACAGTCCCAGCTGAGCGGTTAGAATCTCGATAGCTTCTGCCTTTTTAACCCGATTTCCCTGTGCATAAAGCTCGTCCAGGGCTGCTTTTAATTTATGCGCGATCATGCTGACGCCCCCTGTTTCATCAGATTATTCTATGAAATTTTCTTTGATAACGATTGCAAAATTCGAGGCAAACAGGTATTGTAAAGCTATCAAAATGACTAGGAAGAGGGACCATGGGCAAGAACATACGAGAGATTGCGGAGCTGGCCGGGGTTTCGATCGCGACCGTCTCCAAAGTAATTAACGGATATACATCCGTCAGCGCGAAAACACGGGAGAAAGTCATGCAAATTGTCAACGATACGGGATTCATGCCGAATTCCGCTGCCAGGGAGCTGGTCAAAAAACGTTCGATGACACTTGGCATCTTCCTGACTACGGGTCTGACCCATCCGTTTTTCCACCAATTGCTGGGCGGTATTGAAGTAGCCTTGAAGGAAAAGGGCTTTGACTTGATTTATCTCGCCCAATTAGGATGGACAGAAGAATACAGCTTTGTCCGCCATCTTCGCAGCCGCAATGTAGAAGGTGTGCTTGTGTTCGGTTTCCAACGAAGGGACTTGAATTTCGACGAGCTGATTCAATCGGAAATTCCGACGATCTTCATTGATCTGGATTTGACAGGTCCCCGCTCCGGTTATATTACATCGGAAAATAAGCATTCCATCAAACGCGCGGTGGAATATTTGTATAGTCTGAACCATAGAAAAATTGCCTTTATCACAGGAACGCTCGAATCGTTCGCCGGACGCCTGCGCTTCGAAGCGTACCGCCAAGCTATATCCGATCTCGGTCTTCCATACGTAGCGGAGTTCGTTGCCGCCGGCAACTGGGAGAAGCCAAGCGGCTACTCGGGCACGAAGCGCTTTCTCGCGCTGCAGGATCGGCCCACAGCCATCATTTGCAGCTCGGACATGAGCGCAATCGGCGCAATGGAGGCAGTGATGGATGCGGGGTTGTCTGTTCCCGACGATATATCCGTAATCGGCTTCGACGATATCGAGCTGACGCAGCATCTGCGGCCAGCCTTGACTACGATCCGGCAGAACACGTTCCAGATCGGAAAGCAGGCTGTGGAGCTGCTGGTAGAGATGATCAACAACCCCGACTCGCCGCCGCCAGCTGTGGCCATTCCAACCGAATTAATTATCCGCGATTCTTGCACCGTTCACCGGGAGTAGCACTCCCGGTTTTTTTCTGCGCAACGGATAAATTAACGATCCCCCGATGTCTCCCGGCTGGCCAGGATTTCATCTACCACATCATTTTCCAACTCGCGATTTTTGTCCTGGACGTATCCATGCAGCAGGAACGCATCGGCGATCCACCATAAAGAAGTAATCATCATCCCGACGACGGTCAAGCTCAATACAAGCTGGACGATAGCCGTAATCGGTCTGTTCATATAGAAGCGATGGCCCCCAAGCATGCCCAGAAAAAACCACAGCACATATGCGACAACCATGTTTTTGCCGCGCTGCCGCACGGCCTGTTCCACCAGCAGCAGCTCGTGATCATTGAGCTGGCCTTTTTTGATAAGACCGCTGTAATAGGACATTCGTCAAGCCACATCTCCTTATCCCCAAATATGATTAAGTGTAGCAAACACCGACTTTCCCGGCAACATCCTGCCCGGCAGCCAAGCGGATCGCTTGCCGTTCCCGCTTCTACCGGCGCGCGTCCTCTGTTTGCTTCACCTGATACATCACCCGATCTGCTCGCTGGATCAATGCTTCTGCCTCCCGGGCGTCATCAGGGAACAAGCTCGTCCCGATGCTTGCACGTACCGGAATCTCCTGCTCATGATGCAGGTAAGGTACAGCCAGACTCGCCGAAATCTTGTCTGTCATCTGCCTCACTTGCCGAGCCTCCTGAATGCCGGTCATGACCACGATAAACTCGTCGCCGCCCAAGCGTGCCGCCAAATCATTTGCCGTCGTACAAGAAGCAAGCAAGCCCGCAACATGACGCAAGTAAAGATCGCCTGTATCATGACCGTACGTATCGTTCACTGCCTTGAACCGGTCCAGGTCGATAAAGAATACCGCAACCCCCTCGCCATCCGCCGCTTCGGCAATCGCC
This sequence comes from Xylanibacillus composti, assembly GCF_018403685.1. Taxonomy (NCBI): domain Bacteria; kingdom Bacillati; phylum Bacillota; class Bacilli; order Caryophanales; family Paenibacillaceae; genus Xylanibacillus; species Xylanibacillus composti. The sequence goes on along the minus strand of NZ_BOVK01000018.1, from coordinate 120,386 downwards.
TGATTAAGAAAATCATAGATGCGCAAGCGATTGGCCAGTCCGGTCAGCGGGTCGGAATAAGCCAATTGCCGCATGACCTCCTCATGGGCTTTGCGCTCGGTAATATCCCGGATCGTAATATATACAGTCGGATCAGGCCGCTCGCTGAGGCTCATAGCGTTGGCGTTCAAGAGGCCATAAAGCGCTGTCCCGTCCTTGCGGAACAGCTTGACCTCTACATTCTCCACAATTTGTTTCCCGCCCAGCGCTTCCGCCACCTTCGCTTTCATGCGCGCATAGGAGTCGGAGCTCATAATCGATCCGATGCTGGCCCCGACCAGCTCCTCTTCCTTATAGTCCAACTGGTCCAGCGTATAGGGATTGACGTCCCTCATGACCATATCCCGATCCGCCATAAAGATCATGACCGGCGTGCGGATAAAAATATCGCGGTACTTCGCTTCCGATTCCTCCATCTGCTCCCGCAGCCTGGCCCGGCCGACGGAGATCGCCATCACATTGATGTTGATCCGCATAAAGTCGTAGGTCAGCGAGGACAATTGCTTATTAAACGGCCCGATCAAGGCCAGGCAGCCAATAAAGCCGGACGGCGTTTGCAAGGGATGCAGGGTAATCATGTCGCGTTCCTCGGCGCTTCCGCATTGCAAAAGCTCATTCATGGGAAACAGTTCTTCGGCCAGCCGGCAGCCGATCCACTGCCTCGACAGACGAGAGCCGTACACATCGTGTACAATCACTTCGTTGCTGCCGCCCTCCTGTCGATCCAGCAAAACCAGACAGCCGGTATGATACGGCGTCTGATCCAGCCAGGACAGGAAGCGGTCTGTGCTTGTAGAGATCGAAAGCACACTATGATTGAGCGCCATCCCTATATTATACAAATTGCTTGTAAAGTCGCGCATAGGCCCATGGTAGAGCCCGCCCTCCAGTTCTTGGCTCTTGCTTTCATCCAGTGCGCCGCAACCGCAGGAGCAGCGAAGCACAAGCTCCGCCGGAATGCGGTGCACTCCTTTCAGCTCGACCCCATTCTGCAATCTGTCGAAAAGCAGTGTAACGGCTTTGTTTCCCATGACCGCGTACTTCTGTCTAACTGTCGTCAAAGGAGGCTTGCTGACAAGCGCGATTTCACTGTCGTCATACCCGGACAAGGCCACTCGGTCCGGTACGGCAATTCCGGCCTCTGTCAGCGCTTCCAAAACACCAGCCGCCAACAGATCATTCCCCGCCACAATAGCGGTCATGGGAACCTGTTCAGCTGCGATCTGTTCGCCTGCTTTCCGGCCGTCGCTTTTCATTACTGTTTGACCCCAGTAAACCAGCTCTTCGCGATAAGGCATGCCCAATTCCCGTAAAGCTTGCTGGTATCCGCGAAACCGTTCGAAGACGTCCGAATTGTGCAGGCCGCCGACAAAGGCAATGCGTTCATGCCCGTGCCCGGCCAAATGCAGCACCATCTCCTTGGCGGACAGTTCATTATGGGCAAGTACTGTGGCACAGTCCTTCGCTGCCTGCAGCCAGGAAGTGCCGATACACACAACCGGTTTGCCCATCTGCTGCAACCGTTCCATGAACCCGCGCGGCACCGCTTCCCCAATAACAACAAACGCGTCGGCACAAGCCGTCGCGACCATTAAATCATACGATTCCCGTTCGCAAAATTCCGGCCACGATTGCAAGGTGACCATTTGCATGCCATGCCGCAAGGATGCTGCGAATAATCCGTCCAGCATGCTGCTGAAATAAAACCCGTCCAATACCGGTGCATAGACTCCGATTGTATAGCGCGCCATCATCATCGCCTTCCCTTCCCGTGATGCTGGTGATGCCTCAAAGGATGCAAGTGCCTGGCATATCGCTTGCTTGATTGCCACGCCGAAGCTTCATGCGATCTACTAATTATTCCCGATTCGATACCGAATTCCTCCTTACTCTGAACAACAGCGTAAAATTCACAACCCTACGCGCTCTTGCGCCAACGATTGCGAGCAGTTCAAGGCAGCGCTTACATCCCGGGGCAACCCCTATTAGGGTCGGGAATATCGTAAATCCTTCGTATTGTGCCTGGCCGGAAAAGGCGTTATAGTACTTAAAGACTTTCTATGTATATAGAGAAATGGAGAGAGAGAAATGAAGCAATCGAGCGGCATCTACTATGCCGGCTTGGCATTCGTATCCATTATTTGGGGGATGAATTTCGGGATCTCCCGATGGGCGATGGAGGATTTTTCGCCCGAAGTGTTCACTTTTTTGCGATTTGGATTGTCTGTTCCGATATTGTTCTTGATCTTGAAATGGTTTGAGGGGAACGTCGGCATTGAGCGCAAAGATCTGCTGAAATTTCTGGTCATTGGCGCGATCGGCGTTACGGCTCTGGAAATTATGGTCATGTATTCGATCAAGTTCACGACGCTGGCCAATTCCTCCTTGTTGAACGTAGCGCCGTGGCCCATATTCGCCGCCCTGTTGGCCCCGCTGTTCATCGCGCGAGAAAAGATGTCCATGAAGCTCATCACAGGCGGAGCAGTCGCCATGATCGGGGTATTTCTTGTCATTCTGGGCGGCGGTCAGGGCTTCGACATGTCCAGCGATTATATGATCGGCAACATGATGGCCCTGATTGTCAGCTTGATCGGCGCGCTGTACAACCTGGCTTGCATGCCGCTGATGAAGAAATATTCGCCTCTGCGCGTCAGCGCCTGGTGCCTGCTATTCGGCAGCGTGTTCATGGTCCCCTTCACGCTGAATGGCTGGTCGGCTGTCGCATGGTCCAATCTCGGCGCCATGTCCTATCTGGCGATTACATTCAACGTGCTGCTCTGTACGGTTGCCGCGTTCCTGATCTGGAACAGCAGCATGAAGCGCGTAGGCGCAACCAAAGCGAATTTCTACCGCTATCTTGTTCCGGCAACTGCCGCCATTGCCGGTTATCTGTTCTTCGACGAGGCCATCCACCTGATGCAGCTTGTGGGCGGATTGATTATGGTGGCAGGCCTGGTGTGGATTGGCTCGGAGAAGTCCGACGCATCCGACGCAGACAAGAATAAAGAGGATGTTCCGGCCTGATTCATGTCCCTATTCTGGCTCGCCCGGCTCCATCCAATGAAAAGGAAGCTGGTCCAAAAACAAGTTCGGATTGACCGGCACATTGTGCGCCCAGAAGGTGAAGTGCAGATGCGGTCCTGTAGAGAACCCTGTCGATCCGACGAGTCCGATCACCTGACCAGCTTCCACTTCATCTCCCGTCTCCACCAGCAGCTCGGACAAATGAGCATACTGCGAGAACAATCCCATGCCGTGGTCGATATAAATGGTATTGCCTGTAAGGTAAAAATCCGCAGCCAAGCCGACGATGCCCGACTGCGTGGCGACGACCGGCGTCCCTTCAGGAGCGGCGAGATCGATAGCAGTATGGCTGCCCGCATAGGCGCCGTTGACATAGCGGGTAAACCCGAATGGCGTCGTCAATCTTCCCTCGACTGGCAGCAAGAAGGGCGAGTCCGCGGCGAACAGAAACACGGGCTCTGAAGAAGCCCTCGCGGCATCAATCTGCTTCTGGTCTTCCGCTATACGTTCCGTGTTCTGCCGCATGCTGTTCTGCTCCTCGCTAACCTCGAGCCGCTGCGTATCGAATGCTTTGGCCAATACGGTCAAGCTGGCTTCCCCCAGCTCGTAGCTTCCCGGCTCAGTCCGGATCGGTATCGGAATATAGGTGTAGAACCCTGTTCCGAATGGCTGCAGCGGATACGTCTTGCCCTGCCATTCCAGCTCGCCCTCCTGGCGGGCGCGGACTAGCACAACATCGCCGGGATAGGCGGTTGCCGGCATGACCACAAGGTCAGCCTCCATTGCGGCAGCAGCCGCCTCCCGCGACCGATAATAGGCCGCTTCCTGTTCTTCTGCGGCAAGCCGTGCCTGTTCAGCCTCCAGAAGCGCCTGCTCCTCGGCACGAAGCGCTGCAGACTCCGGTTCCTCCGAGCTGGTATTGGCGATGCGCTGCGATCCATCCAACGCCTCTGCATCGCGGCTTTCGGCCGGAGGACCGGCTATCCCGGCATCCTCCGGCGACGGCGCGGAGCGCAGCATGTTCCAGCCTGCCACACCGACAGCGATTCCTGCGGTAATGAGCACGAGCAGCAAAGCGAACAGCGGCTTTGATGCCGGCTGCTTCCGGGCATGTCTCAGCGAACGCGGCTCCATCGTTGTATGCCTCCTTTCCTTGACTTCAAGTGAGCTTGCCCCAATCAGGTCTTCAACGGCTAAGCATGGATCGGCTTTGTTTCGTATTGGCTGGCAACCATTCTTGCATATGCGCCGCCCCGGTCGGTAAGTTCCCGATGCGAGCCCTTCTCAACAATAGTGCCGTCTTGCAGGACAACAATCTGGTCGGCCCGGCGGATCGTGTTCAAGCGATGCGCGATGACCAGGCTCGTGCGGCCCTCCATTAGGCGGGCAAGCGCTTCTTGTATCTTGATCTCGGTAATCGTGTCGATGCTGCTCGTCGCTTCATCCAGAATGAGAATGGACGGATCGGCAAGCAGTGCACGCGCAATCGACAACAGCTGCTTCTGCCCTTGGCTGATGCCGCTTCCGTCCTGGCTCAGCCGTGTCTCGTATCCTTGCGGAAGCTTCATGATAAAGCCATGCGCGTTAGCCTCCCTCGCAGCTTGTTCCACTTCCTCATCTGTAGCGTCAAGCCTGCCGTAACGAATATTGTCGCGAATCGTCCCCTCGAACAGGAACGTATCCTGCAGAACAAAACCCATCTGCTCGCGGAGGCTGTCGCGCCGGATCGATCGGCTGTCTCGTCCATCGATCAGGATGCGGCCCCGGTCCGGATCGTAAAATCTGGCAAGTAGTTGGGTTACCGTCGTTTTGCCTGCGCCCGTCGGCCCTACCAGAGCAATCGTCTCCCCGGGTCGAGCATGGAAGCTGACGTCTCGCAGCGTATGGCCATCCTTGCCATAGCCGAAGGCCACTTGGTCAAACCGGATATCCCCTTGAAGACTAGCAATTGCCACAGCGTTTTGCTCGTCCTTCGCCTCCTCATCCTGCTCCAGCACTTCGAACACCCGCTCCGCACCGGCAATAGCGGAGAGGAAGGTGTTGAACTGGTTAGCCAGATCGTTCAGCGGACGCGTAAACTGCCGAGCATATTCGGCGAAGGTGACTATGACCCCAACGGTAATCAAGCCCTGCAATGCCATCAAGCCCCCTGCTGCGGCAATGACGGCAAAGCTCATGTTGTTCAGCACATTCATCAGCTTCGGAATGAAGCCGGAATACACCTGAGCCCAATAGGCAGAGCGCCTCAACCGTTCATTTTTCTCCATAAAGGCTTGCTGCACTTTGGTCTCCTGCGAAAAAGTCTTGACGATCCGCTGGCCGGACAGCGTTTCCTCCACATACCCGTTCAAATCGCCCAGATGGCGCTGCTGCTCCTTGAAATACCGGCCGGTTCTTGCCGTAATCCACTTCATGCCCAGGTAAAGGAGCGGCACAATAGTCAGCGTGATGGCCGTCAGAAGCGGGCTGATCCACAGCATCAGCCCCAGCATGCCGATGAACGTCAACATGCTCGAGAACACCTGAATGAACGAGCTGTTCAGCGTCTGGCTGACATTCTCCATGTCGTTGGACAGACGGCTCATCAGCTCGCCATGCTGCCGCTTGGTGAAATAGGAGATCGGCAGCTTGTGAAGATGCCGGAACAAATCCGTCCGCATCTGATAGACGGTGCGCTGGGCGACGCCGATCATCCAGTAGTTTTGCAGCCAGACCGTAACCGAATGGAGCAGATAGGTGCCGCCCAGCAATATCAGCAAGAACAGGAGTGTGTCTGCATCCCCGCCGAGCCTGTCAATCGCAAAGCCGAGCAGGTACGGACCGAGCAGTCCAGATACCGAGCTGAGCAGCACCATCAGCAGGATGAGCAGGAGCAGCCCTCTTTGCCGGGACAGATACCGCCAGATTTTCTTCAATGTGCCTGCCCAGTCCTTGACGCGGTTGGTTTGCTGTTTAGACATCGGTGCCCGTCGCCTCCTCTCCGTACTGCGAATGCACAATTTGTCTGTACAGCGGAGAATGCCGCATCAGCTCTGCATGCGTGCCCTGCGCCGCTACTCGTCCATCATCCAGCAGCACGATGCGATCGGCCTTTTGCGCGGCGCTGACCTTCTGCGTGATCATCAGAATGGTGCAGTCATATGGCTTCAGCGCGTGGAGCAGACGCTGTTCCGTCTGGATATCAAGCGCGCTCGTGCTGTCATCCAGCAAGATGATCCTCGGCTTGCGAACCAGCGCGCGAGCAATGGACAACCGCTGCTTCTGGCCGCCCGACAGGTTGACGCCCTTTTGCCCGACGACGGTGTCGTATTGCAGCGGCAGCTTGCTTATCGTTTCGTGAATTTGCGCATGCTTGGCCGCCTCGATGATGTCGTCGATTGTCGCCTCTTCCTTGCCCCAACGTATATTGTCCGCTACAGTGCCTGTGAACAGCAGCGACTCCTGGGGCACATACCCGATTTGCTTGCGCAGCGATTCAAGCGACCAGTCGGACAGGGGCTTGCCATCAAGCCGGATGATCCCCGCATCCGGCTCGTAAAGCCGCGGAATAAGCTGGAACAAGGTCGATTTGCCCGCTCCGGTCGCTCCCATCACCGCAACGGTCTGACCGGGCTCAACGGTGAGCTGAATGTCCGCCAGCGCAGGCGCTGCCTGATCCGGATAAGTAAAGGATACTTGGTCAAATTCCAGTCTTCCGCGCATCGGGAATGACTGGGCCCCCGTCTTCTGCTCCTCCGCCGAAGCATCGGCCTCCAGCACTTGGCGCACCCGCCCGGCCGATGCCTTGGCCCTGGCCAATGTAGACAGGATCATGGAGAATACAGAGAAGGCGCCTGTCATGCGTGTCGCATAATTGACGATGGCGACTACCTCGCCAATGTTGGCTTCCGTCTGAAAACTGCCCTGCCACAGGATAATCAAAATGCTCAGATTCATGACGAGCAGCAATGCCGGTATCGTCGTCTCGATCAGTCTCAAGGCCGAAGCGGTCCGTTCCATCAACTGACTATTCTCCGACTTGAAGCGCTCGTTCTCATGACGGCTCCGAACGAATGCCTTGATCAGCCTCATGCCCATTAAATTTTCCCGCAGCACGCCGTTTGTCCGATCCATCTGTCCTTGTACACGCCGAAACCTGGAAAACCCTTTATTCATCATGAAAAGGAGAAAGCCAAGCAGCAGCGGGGTGACGACAACAAGAACGAGCGCCAGCTTCACATTCACCATCAGAGCCATGATGAACCCGCCCACCATCAGCAGAGGGGCGCGCATCATGATGCGCAGACCCATGAAAATGACATTTTGCAGTTGGTTGACGTCATTCGTTACTCTGGTAATCAAGCTGGAGGTGGAGAAGCGGTCGAATGCGGTCAAAGAATAGGCTTGCATTCGTTCATAGAGCCGCTTCCGCACATCGAAGCCGAATCCTTGGCTCACCTGCGCGGCAAAAAATGAATTGATGACGCCGGAAGCGAAAGCCAGAAGCGAAAGCAACACCATGATGCCGCCCCACTTCCATATGGCCCCGACATCTTCTTTTAAAATCCCTTCATTGATCACATGTGCCAACAGCAACGGGTGCCAAAGCTCAACGGCCAGTTCCACGAGCATAAGCAGCAAAGCTATGACTGCCGCCTTGCGATACGGTTTGAGAAATGAAATCATGCTGCTTCCTCCATGATGGGAATAGAGTGTCTTCCGGTATTTCCAACTCTTATCCTTCTATTATACCGCATCAAAGCAAGACCCGGGATTTTCCGTTTGCCGCGAGGCAGCGACATACATTGCCGGGTGTTCCCATACTGCCTAAGTTGAATAGCATAGCAAGCGGAACGCAAAAAGCAAAAGCCGACGAAAGTCTCCTGGCGGATTTTTCGTCGGCTTGCTTCCTTGCAGCGCTAATGGAACGGCAGGTCCATGCGTTCCCCGTTATTTTCGGCCACAGCTGGCGCTTTCGTCTAATGATCGTTAGCTCTTGAACCCGAAGCTGTCAGGCACGTATTCGATCCGGGATTGAGCCGTTATGCGCAGTTGTCCGGCGCCATCCACATACTCCACCGGTCCGTCCTTGACATAGAACCACGTTTTCTTGGTGGGCTGGTCGGAATTGCTGTGAAACAGGAATACATTGAGCTCTTCCTTCCACCTCAGTATTTCTTCCACGGCTTCGTTCCTTGGCATATCTACAACAAACAGCCATTCATCGCCCTGCTGCTTGTATTGGTAATGCAGCGGCGACTTGTCGGAATCGATAAACGTCCTGCCGCCTACCGCGTGCTTGACTAAAAACTGCTCCTTCATTCCGAGTCCCTCCTATGGCAAGTCAATCAGCATTAAGAATGACGGCCCGCTTGCTTCCAGCTCCAGCGCCGGGGTGTCCGTTATGCGAGCCGTGTCTCCCTCAGCCAGCCCGGTGCCGTTCACAAGCAGCTGTCCCTCCATAACGTAAAGATATGCGCTGCGTCCCGGCGCTTGCTTGAAGCCAAGCCGCTTGCCGGGCTCCAGCCTGCTTAAATAGATCGTCATGTCCTGGTGAATCATCGCCACTTGCTCCGATCCTTCCGACGATACGACCGGCAGCAGAGCATTCGTCAGTTTGTCCGGATCATAGTGCTTGGATTCGAAGGAAGGCGCAAGCCCCCGTTCGCGCGGCATGAACCACAGCTGAAGCAAACTCAGCTCCTCGGTTTCGGAAGCGTTGTACTCTGCGTGCACAATCCCCGTTCCGGCAGTCATTCTTTGCACGCCTCCCGCCGGCGTCACGACCGCATTGCCCAGATTGTCTTCGTGCTTGATCTGCCCGCTCAGCACGATCGTCACTACCTCCATATCGCTGTGCGGATGGGGACCGAAGCCTCTGCCTCCGCTAATCTCATCATGATTGCATACGCGCATCACGCTAAAAGCCGTGTTGTCAGGGTCAAAATACTGCCCGAATGAAAAGCTCGGCCTGCTCCGCAGCCAACCCAAGTCAACCACTTGGCGCGATGCCGATGGATACACCTTCACCATAGTCTGCCTCCTCTTCACGTATTATCTTCATTTCAAGATATTCACTCTGTTCTTACTTTACCACGCTTGCGGCAGCCGCCACAATCAGCTGTAGCGGCCTGCCTCCAACGGCTCGTTATCGGAGAATAAATCCGGGTTCATGCGGAGCATGCGGGTCACTTCCTCACAGAGTTTTTCCGCATCGCAGACGAGCACTTCCGCATCGCCCAGCCGCCCCTTCCGAACTGCGCCTTGGGCAATCAGATGCTCCTCCACCTTCCAGAAATGCATGGACCAGTCCAGACCCTGATGGCGTCTGGATGGAACAGGGATCTCGGTTCCGTCTGCAAGGACAGTGACGAGCGGTTCATGCCCGTCCGACAGCCGGCCTGGAATATCCGCCCACTCTTCTACGCCGTGAATGAACGTATTGCGGGTCATGTTCACGCCAACAAGCAGAATGGTCGCCCGGCGATCCAGCAATTTGCCCCATGCAGAACCGCGCGCGCATGGCGTATCCCATCGTTCATCCCCTTCTATGAACGCTGCTGCCTCTCGTCCCAGCGCCGCTACAGAATGTGTCGGGTGCCAGGAACGAAGCACGCCGCGCCGCCTGCGAAACAGCTCCGTCAAGATGCCGACACAGGTCGGCGTTTCCTCCACGAAGTATCGGGGATTGTCCGCGTTGATCGTCGCCCACGTATGGGTCGGCAGCACTAGCAAACCGTCGCGCATATAATCGCTTAATGCGTCCAGCACCGTGTCTGCGCCCCCCTCCACCTTGCCGATCTTTTTCATGGAAGAATGCATGATTACTGTGCCTTTGGGGTCCAGTCCCATCTCTTGCAATTGGGTTAGCAAGCTTTGCTTCGTGTGCATGAATATCCTCGCTCCTGTCAGATTGATAGGTAGGTTGCATAGAACTAGACGCAGGTGATCGTGCACCACCCGGGCTATGGGTGAATATCCTGTGCAGTAGAAACTATTATGATCAGGGGTGTGTACACCGATGCCAATTGTCGAAGGCAATCACTTCATCTATACGGTCCAACCGGGGGACTCGTTGTATGCGATTGCCGCAAAATTAGGTAGTGCCATTCAATTGCTGGAGCAGACCAATGCGCTGTATCCGCCATTAACGGACCCCGGCCTTATTTACCCCGGTCAGGTGCTGGTCGTGTCTGAGGCCGGCTTGGATCAGCGCGCCCAGGTCAATCACATTGTCGCGCCGGGCGACACACTCTCGCAAATCGCCAACCGGTATGCCACAACACCTGAGTTGCTGGCGGGGATCAATCAGCGGGTTTATAACCCGGATCTGATATTTGTCAATCAAGCCCTCCTGGTTCCGGCCGCCATCTATGAGATTGCGGAAGGGGAGAGTCTCAACGGCATCGCCCGTCGTCTTGGCCTGCCGCTTGCCGCCATTATTCGCGCGAATCAAGGGCGTCCGGGCTTCTCGCCAGACGTTATCTATGCGGGTTATCGCCTTATTCTTCCTCTGCCGAGCTCGCCGAATGCAGTCGTATTCAGTCCGCAGCCAGGGGAACTGGTCCGGCCGGGCCTTGCGATCGAAGGCTTCGTTCGCGCGCCAGGCGGAACCGCCTATTACCGGATCGTTGACGATGCAGGCGAGCTGGTCACCCGCGAGCGGACATTCCGCACACTGGAAGCCGCGCCAGCCTTCAGCTATTTCTCCACCATCATTCAATTTGACAGGCAGCCGACGACCTCCGGCGGGGAACTATGGGTATATCCCCGCTCGCCCGGAACAGGCATTCAGGATATTGTTCAGGTGAAGATTCGGTTTTCCGACTGAAGCATTCACAAGCCGCCCTCCATGCGCCGAACGTGACGATACAACTTATGGGAAGAGGCAGAGCGCAAACGCTGCTCGCATCTTCTTTTTTTTTGCCGCCGTTCATCCGCTCCTCGCCTATCTCTTTTCCTTCCCTTATCATACCGCAATTTCCTGGTGCATGCCTGCCTAATCGGCAGAGTCTCGGCGCTAAGGCCCGGCTTTCTGCAGTAGTCGCCCGCTCCTTGGGCCATTCACGTCTGTTCACAAGCGAATCACAGCGGAAAATTCGTTTCTCTCCCCCAGATGTTCTATAATAGATAAGGATGGACTAAACCTGTCAGCTTCAGCAAGTAACGATTAGGAGGGAACCCAGCATGAATTCATTTACTTACCGCAATCCGACCAGGCTGCATTTCGGTAAAGGCACCTTGGAGAAATTGAATCAGGAGCTTCCTCAGTATGGCCAAAATGTTTTGCTCGTTTACGGCGGGGGCAGCATCAAGCGCAATGGCCTCTATGACCAAGTCATCGACCGCCTGAACCAAATTGGCGTCAACGTCCATGAATTAAGCGGCGTGGAGCCGAATCCGCGGCTCACGACCGTAAACAAGGGCATTGACATTTGCAGACAGGAAAGCATCGACTTCATTCTCGCTGTAGGCGGCGGCAGTGTCATTGACTGCGTCAAGGCTATTTCGATCGGCGTCTATTATGATGGCGATGTATGGGACATTATTACCCACAAGGCGGCAGGCACGAAAGCATTGCCATTCGGCACAGTGCTTACATTGGCCGCTACCGGGTCCGAAATGAATGTCAACTCGGTCATTACGAACTGGGAGACGAAGGAAAAGTACGGGTGGGGCAGCCCGCTGGTGTACCCGCAGTTCTCCATCCTCGATCCGGTCAACACCTTTACGGTGCCGAAGGACCAGACCATATACGGCATCGTCGATATTATGTCGCATATATTCGAGCAATACTTCAATCACACCGGCAATACGCCGGTGCAGGACGGCTTCTGCGAGTCTTTGCTGCGCACAGTGATTGCTGCCGCGCCAGCGCTTGTAGAGGATTTGGAAAACTACGAGCTGCGCGAAACGATTCTGTACAGCGGGACGATGGCCTTGAACGGCATGCTGTCCATGGGCATGGCTGGCGACTGGGCGACGCACAACATTGAGCATGCCGTTAGCGCGGTGTACGACATCCCGCATGGCGGCGGCCTTGCCATCCTGTTCCCGCATTGGATGGAGCATGTGCTCGATTCCGGGGTAGGCCGCTTCAAGCAGTTCGCCGTGAATGTGTTCGGCGTCGATCCGGCCGGCAAGAGCGATCGCGAAGTTGCCTTGGAGGGCATTCAGGCGCTCCGCGCATTTTGGAACAGCATCGGCGCGCCAAGCCGTCTGGCCGATTACGACATCGGCGACGACCAATTGGACGTCATGACCGAGAAAGCCATGGTTAATGGCCCGTTCGGCCATTTCAAGCGGCTGAAGCATGAAGACGTGCTCGCCATTTACCGCAAATCGCTTTAAGCGTGGACAATCTCCACAGCAATAAGGGAATTCCGCTGTACAGACTTCCAGCACGACAAAGCCGGTTTTCGCCGGCTCTTTCGTGAAGGAAGCGGGTGTACGGGAATTCCCTTTTTTCTTCTGCAACAGCGGCATGCGGCCAGCAGCAGCCCGCTTGGGTTGTCCTGCCTCTATGTCCTACCCCGACAGCTGCTTCTCTTCAGCGGAGGGCCGCGCAGACAGCCGGCCGTACGTCAGGAAGCGCCAGACTGTCTCCATCGGGCCAAAACGGAATTTGCGGAACCACAGATGGCTGAACCATAGCTGGAAGGCGAAAATGCCGATCGCCCACAAGGGCAGCCACCGTGGAGGCGTGCCATACAACCCCAAACCGTATCCATAAAAGATCGTTGTGGCAAGCACGGTCTGCATCAGGTACAACGTCAGCGCCATACGTCCGGCGTTCGCCAGCAAGCGGAAGCCCCTCTGCCATATCTGCTTGCGAATCAACAGGAGGATGGAGGCGATAAATAAGAAGCATATAGCCGGATCGCCCACGTACAGACCCAGGAAATGATAGAAATCGTAAAAGGACATTTGCGACGGGTCCATATGATACAGGCCGATATGCTTGATTATCGAGAACGGCACCCCGATCACCAAACTCCAGACCCAAACCTTCCTCACAAGGCCGCCATGGCTTGCCAGCTGCTGAAAAACACCTTTCCTCCCTGCGTAGGCGCCGAGCAAGAACATGCCGATAATAAATGGCAGGGACGTGATGATGGAGCTTGTGTAGACTAGACTCAGCTCGATCTTCCGCGCATCGAATATGTCACCGTAGCTGCCGTGCGCATAAGCTTCCATCAGCTGCCGCTCTTCCTCCAGCCACAGCGTCATTTGCAAATCCATCAACGGATCATCGGCAGGAGGGACGAGCGCAAACAAGCCGAACAGCATGGTCATCAGTAAAATCGGAATCAGGAAAAAAAGCAGAGCGCCGAGCAGCAGCCCCTGCGGCTTCGCATGCCGGAACAACAGCAGCACAAGCCCGGCTATCGCGTAGAATACCAGAATATCACCGGACCATAAAAAGATAGCGTGTACCAGGCCAAACGCGAGCAGCACAAGCATTCTGCGCACATACAAGCCGCCAGCTTTCTTTCCTTTCGCCTGCGCCCTTTCGAGAAACAACACAAATCCTACTCCAAACAGAAAGGACAGCATCGTGATGAAATGTCCCTCTGCCGCAATGCGGATAAACCCTGCTGCAGCCTTGTCTATCCAAGCTGCCCAATGCTTCGTTCCCGTAAGGGAGGCATGCATGTACGGAAAGCTGAAAAAGAGCATATTGGCCAGCAGAATGCCAAACATGGCAAAGCCCCTAAGCACATCCAGCTCCATTAGACGATTTTCCGGCTGAACAGGCAGCGCCTTGTTTCCGGATATCGTTTCATTCATCATCTTCGTTCTCCTCCATAACAATCAGCCCTGCAGATTACCTTAGTCCCAGGGCGGAGCATCGTCGTCGGCGTAGCCCGTGCTGTTCCCGGCGTTTGCAGGTTCGCCAGCTGCTGATTCAATATGAGTTTCTTGGGCGGCGGCCGCTGCGACTTCGCCCTCATGCGCCGCTTCAGCAGCCGCCCTGGCGGCATTGTTCCGCATTCGTTCCAATACTGCCTCTAACTCATCGGGATGCAGCAGCTCAATCGGGGAGATCCCTTTTTCAAATTCAAAGGACTCCCCTTCGATCAGCACGACATACTTGCCATTCATGCGGCCCAGATGAATGCGGCTGCCGTAATCGGTCAACTTGCCGCGCACCGTGACGCCATCCAGCTTGAACTTCATGTCCAGCTCGGGCTTTACCTCGATGAGTCGGGCAGCCGCCTCCATGACCTGCTCATGCTGCCACTTCTCCTGCAGCTCGCGCTTCTCCCCTGCCGCCCAGAACTCCAGACTCTGCTCTTCCTGCTGCCGGCCTTCGTGATCCGGCTCGTGTCCTTGCCACTTGTCCTCCATATAATGATGCACCATATCCAACACGTGGTCGCTCACTACTTCAGGAATCGGCTTCTCGTAAGTGACAAACCGCAGGAAATCTTCAAAGTATCGGGCATGCGAGGCCTGGTGAATTTTCAGTTCGCCTTCCTCCAGCATTCCTTCTTCCGGCATATGGGGATACAGGATCCATTTCAGGTTGCGGGCGCTGATAGCTCTGTCCACGTGGGAGATGAGACTGTTCTCATCGGAAATGCGGGCTATTTTGGACTCGAAGTCGCATTTCAATACGAATACGAACGGCTCGTCGAAATAAGGCTGCAGCTTCACCGATGCCGCAATCAGCGCGCCGCCGCGAACCGCCGCCGTATCCATATACATCCGGACCAGCTCATCCGCCGCCTCGGCAAAAGCCTCCAGACTGTATGCCATACGCAAGCGCTGGAACAAATTATAGTTCGGATTGCTCGTCCATTCATGGCCAGGTTCTACAATGAACCGTCCAATCTTGGTCGGCACATTGTCCGAGGACGGATGCAGCTCGGCCTTGCGCTTGACGATACGCACGAACTCTCCGTCCAAAAATTCCTTCAGCTCGCTGTCCTCATACTGATCGCGATTCAACGTCTTATAGTGCTTATAGGTCTTGCTGCTATCCTGATCGAACCCCTCCGTCTGGATCACGAAGAAGGATAAGTATTGCACGGATAAATCCATAATCCGAAGCTCCCCTGCGGTATGATTTCGCGCGATTGCCGCGAATCATTCCATTATATCATCGAAAGCCGCATCACGTCAGGAGCTTGCCACTGAATCAACCTGAAGCCGTTCGAAATAACGGGCGCTCTCCACCATGGGGGTGCAATCCGTATGATCGCCTCCCAAGTTGATTTCAAAAATAAAATCTTTGCCGTCAACAAGCGGCTTGACCATTCGCCAATCGATCTTCCCCTGGCCGAGCGGCAGCGAATCATGCGCCAGGCCCATACTGTCCACCAAGTGATAATAAGTCGCATAGGCTTGCGTCTGCTCAAGCACCTCCCGCAATTTGGCGTTATCGCCGCGGAAGCCGATGAAGGTATGGCTGACATCGACATTGAGCGGCAGCTCTAGCGGTACGATCAGCTCCTCGAACAAATACGGATTTGCGTAGCAGAACAGCCCCTCTGTTGAATCCTCCCATACAAATACATCCCGCGCGTAAGAGAGCACCTGCCTGATTTCTTCACGCAGCTGGCGCGTCCGTTCCTTCGTTACCGTTCGGCTGCTTTCCGTATGGGTGTAATGGGCGTGCACCACGCACTTCGCCTTCTCCTCCCGGCAAATTTCGGCCAGAAGCTCAGAGGAGCGGCGGTAGTATGCCCGTGCCTCCGCATCTGAGCTCATGATGTCCTGAAACTTCCCTTGGAATTTTGGAGGATGATGCAAATATGGCTTGATGCCGAGCTCCCGCAGCTGACGGATGCGCTCGCGAATCAGCTCGGGCTGCTTCAGATCCTGTTCGCTTAAATAAAACTCCAGAATTTCCGGATGATAGTGGAGTCGGTTGTCCAGGTTCGCTTGATCCAAATTGCCTTTTAATCGCATATAGTTCATGTTCTCACCTCTCCTTCATCATAGCAGAGGGCAAAGCCGGATAGCATCCGTGCGGCTCGCTTTTTTATAAAATCTTAACAGGCCATATGGGAGGCGACTTTCGTTCACGTGCCGGAAAGCGGTGTGACGGGTTAAGCGTTTGCGAAAGCTAGAGCGCGTTACGGGAATTTATGGTCTTACTGATGCGTTTCTGTGGAGCGACAGTTGAATAAGGGAAAAAAGTGGACCAAAGTGATATCCCTGCAGCTGATGACCAAGCGAGTACCCTTGAATTGGACCATGAAAGTCCGCTAATTGCCATGATGGAGGCGGGCGCTGAGAAATAAGACCGTCGTTTCCTTTTATTCTACCGCATGGCCGAAGCTATGAAAAAATCTCTGGCGGAGTACACAGCGCACTCCAGCACAGAGATTATGGTCTGATAGCACAGGGCCCAGCGAACATCGCTGCATGCCCCATTAATAATATCTTTGGTCCAGCTCATCCAGGCTCTTGAACGTGTAGCCCTGCCTTACCGCTTCATCGATGATCGCAGCCAGCGCATCGGCGTTGTCCTTGGATACGGTATGCAGCAGGATCACCGCACCCGGATGGAGCTGGGAGGTCACTTTTTTGAACGCATAATCGGCCCCTTTCCGCTGGTTGCGATCCCAGTCGGCCCAAGCGATGGACCAAAATACGTTCGTGTATCCGAGCTCCTTGCTCACCGCCAGCGTCCGGTCATTGAAGATGCCGCGCGGCGTACGCAAGTATTGCATGCCCATCTGGCCGGTGAGCGCTACTACGGCTTCCTCCACACGCTCCAGCTCTTCCTTGATTTGCTCGGCGGAAATCTGGCTCATGTCGGGATGACTCCACGAGTGATTGCCGACGATATGGCCTTCTGCGACCATCCGCTTGACCAGCTCGGGCTGATCCTTCACGTAATGGCCTGTAACGAAAAATGCCGCAGGCACCTTTTTCTCCTTCAATACATCCAAAATCTGTCCGGTATAGCCGTTTTCATACCCATTGTCGAAGGTCAGGTACAGCTCCTTGGCAGAGGTGTCCCCGAGAAAGATCGCGCCGTGCTTTTCCAGAATCGGCTTAAAGCCTTCCTGATCGATAGAAGGAAGCTCGCCGTTGCGGCTCTTCTTAAAGCCGAAGCTGTATGATGGCGCGCTGCCTGCTGCCTCGTCTGCCGATATAATGAGGCCCGCCGATGCAACGGCGACCATGAGCATGACTAGTCCCAAGCTTCTCCAGCGCATGATGTCCCTCCTTTTTCTCAGATGGATGCTCTCCTATTACTATTTCACAGGAAGGGATGGGTTATGTATACAGAAGGAAGGGAGGCACCGAGCGCAAGCACGTCACCAGCCGTCAGGAAGACCGCAGACGGCAGCTGGATATGTCTGCGTTCGGGTCGCCGAGCAAATACAAATACGTTTGCAGCGAATGGCAGCAGAGCACGGAATGCTTGATCGGCGAAGTCAGCGAGCTGATTTCATAACCGGGTTCGACGTGGAGATAGCCCGCCAGCTCAACCGGCACCTTGGGCACGAGGTCCGGATGGTTGAAGATGCGCGAATGGCGAATGTTGCGCGAGGCGAAGGCTTTGGCAAACGCATGGTTGCCGACCCTTGGGGAGGCAAAGGTCACGCAGGTGACATCTGCGAGGCACTGGGCCGCATCCAGCGCATGCAGCGTCGCGATGGCCGCGCCCAGGCTGTGGCCGGTGACGGCAAGCGCAGCTTCCCTCGGCAGCTTTTCCACGAAGCGGCGAAGCGGCTCCGGCTCTGGCTCCAGCGCGCTTGCCTCCACATTATGAACCGTCATGCTGCGGTACAAATCGGTAAAGCCTTTCTCCGTCTTGCCCGCATCCGGCACCTCGTGGAAGGGCTCCAGCACGAATTCCAGATCGCTAAGCCAATCCAGCGGACTCTCAGTCCCGCGAATGGCGACAGCGTAATGCAGCGGATGGAGCAAGCTTTGGGCAATAAACCCTGCAAATTCCTTCTCTTTGTAGGAGAAAACATGCGGCGCCATCGTCAAATTCGCCACATGCCGCCAGCCGCTTGGGAAATTCTCCGGTGTGGCGGGTGACAGCTTGTGCGTGCCATACATCTCATAAGCGACCTGCACCATGCGTCCCCATTCCACCCAGACGCTCCTCTGCCCCTGCACTTCCTGCTTAACTTGCCGCTGTTGATCCATTATCATCCTCCTCCTATCGTGGGCGGCCTCGCTGAACGAAACCGCATCGGGATAGGAAACATATTCCACAGCGGCGGAGGAATTTCCTTCCTGCAAAGGGATCAGGCCTGAGCATCGGTGAAAAGCTGCAGGATGCACGTCCAGTGTAATTCCTTATGTCGCCCTCTTATGGTCCGAAACTTGAAATTCTGTTTTATTGTCAAGCAGCTGATTGTCTTTTATCATAAAGGGCATACAGCGATTCTGGAGAATGGACTTGAATAATTTCTATGGATAAATGCTGGATGAAAGTGAAAACGCGAAGGAGGAAGAGGAATGATTCAATACGTGCCGAAACGTTTGCAATACACCGATCTCTATGTGCAGCAATACGGAATCGAGCCTTGCGCGCCGGGGCATCATTATGGGCCGGCCGTACGGGATCATTACCTGATTCATTATATATTGGCAGGCCGGGGAACGTATCGCGTCGGCTCGAACACGTATGCCTTGCAGGCAGGTGAAGGCTTTCTTATCACACCGGATATCGTGACCTACTATGAAGCGGACCGATGTCAGCCTTGGCATTATTGCTGGGTCGGCTTTCACGGCCATCAAGCAGGGTCGATCCTGGCAGAGGCCGGCCTCTCCGCGGAGCAGCCGATCTTCCGCTATGACCGGGACGAACAGCTCCGGAAGCAATTTATGCGCATGACCGAAACCGGCCAGCTCGACTACGCCGATGAATTGCAGCTGCTCGGAACGCTGTATAATCTGCTGTCCTTGCTCGTACAAGCCAACCCGGAGAAGCCTGCCCGCAGGCGCGTCGGCAAGAAAGAAGCCTATGCGAAAAAAGTGCTGGACTTCATCGAAGCGAACTATTCCGAGAAGATCACCGTAGCGCAAGCTGCGCGATTCGTCGGACTGGACCGCAGCTACCTGTGCTCGTTGTTCCGGGAATGCTTCCACAGCAGCATTCAGGAATACCTGATCCAGTTCCGCATGAAGAAGGCCGCCGAGCTGCTCGCCAACCCCGAGTTGACGATCGGCGATGTGGCTCGGTCAGTCGGATATCAAGACCCGCTGCTGTTCTCGAAGACCTTCAAGAAACACACCGGGCAATCCCCCAAGCATTATCGGGAGCAGGGGGAAGGATGACGCAATAAAAACCAAGCCGTCTCCAAAGTTTATGTTCACACTGCTGGGAAAGCCGTATGCAGCTTGATAGCGCGAGCGAGAGTTGTAAGGGACATTGATGTCCATTAGCGGCTGTTTTTTGTTTATTTATCCATCTAACGGACAGCCATGACCATTAGATCGAAATGAGTGGGCTAAATCCATCATATCTTGTCTCTAATGGACAGCTATGACCGTTATACAGGGAGAATCCAACAAAACGCTGTCTAACGGTCATCCGCGACCTTTACCGAGGGACCACTTGTGTCAACAGTTTCGCATCCTGCCTTCCCCCGTTAAAACCTATGCAGCACTCTCTGAGAGAAAAGGAGCCGCCTCTAAGTCAAATCATGACTTTCGAGACAGCTCCTCTGTCAACGGAACCAAGGCTGCCGTGGTTACGCAATCGCATCCAACCGGCTTCCGGCTTCTCTGTCCACGATGATCGTCAGATCAGGATGAAGCTTCAACAAGGAAGCGGGAATGTCCGTCGTGATTCTGCCGTCCAGCATCCTTCCAATCATGTCGGCCTTGTTCGCGCCAGAAGCCAGCAGCACGATTTTCTTGGCTTGAAAGATCGTGCGAACCCCCATCGTAATTGCCTGCTTGGGCACTTCAGCGATCGATGGGAAGTAGCGGGAATTGGCACGAATCGTTTCCTGGCTCAGCTGAACCAAATGGGTGTCTGCCTGCAGGCATCGGGCGGGTTCATTGAACCCGATGTGACCGTTCTCGCCTATTCCCAAAAGCTGCAGATCAATGCCCCCGGCATCTTGGATGATCTGCTCGTAATAGTGGCAGTGCTTCTCAATGTCTTCCGGCATGCCAAAGGGGATGTGAATCCGTTCATGCGAGACATTGATATGGCGGAACAGATGTTCAAACATAAAGGCATGATAGCTCTGTTCTTGATCGCTTGAAACCCCGTAGTATTCATCCAGATTGAATGTCGTCACGCTTGAGAAATCAAGGCTCCCTTCCCTGTAGCGCTCGACTAATTGCTGGTAAGTCCCTATGGGCGTGCCGCCGGTGGCCAGCCCCAGCACACAATCAGGCTTGTTCTCAATCGCTGCCTGTATCATATCCGCAGCTTGCCTGCTCAATTCTTGATAGTTTTCTGTTCGGATTATTCTCATAAATCGCTAGCCTCCCTCAATCAGAACGGCCCCCTGAATCGAAGAATGCCAAATTTCTCGGGTACATGAAAATAGCGGACTCCCGTCGGCTGCCAAGCAGATAGCTCTACTTCGTCCGAGCTAGGAGAGTGGTCCATTCTGAAAAAGTTGATTTTCCACTCCTCCCCTTCAACCGGCCTTTCCCTTCCCAAAGCTGAAAAAGGCATGGCACACTCATACTGGACACGTTGAGCATCCAAATCCACGCTAACGTCCGATTGCATGCCCTCACAATCCCAGGCTGCATCGAAGCTGCAATGTCCCTGCAAATCATTGGCGATCAAAGCGTCAAAGATGACGTTTCTCGGACTTAGCTCAAACTCGTAATAGCGCTCCATATTGCCGTCGGGACTGAGAAAGATTTCGACCGCATCCTCTTCATACAAGGGGGCGTCTCTATGCTGATACGTTGACAAAATGTACGAATCCTTGCAATCGAATCGAAAAAATACACCCCAATCATTCCAGACTGCCTGAACCGTGGTAGCCAGATTGGGGGGAGCTCCAGTTTCGACTTCCAGCAAGCTTGCGGTTTCCGTTCTGCTCCAAACCGTTTGAAGCGGCAAGGGCAAACTGGCTGCATTCGGCGCTCTGAAGCACTGCAGCACATTGTTGCGGCCGGTGTGCGTCAATTTATTATCCTCCCTCTTTCATCAGCAAATCTTTGTTCAGGAAATGCTTGTCCAGAAGAAGGGATGCCACACCGTATAAAGACGACTGCGTGCCAAGCTGCGCCGCCTCGATCTCGATCATGGAGGCAGGCGAATCGACCATCTCATTGAGCCTTTCTGCAATCCGGGGGATGGCCAGCTCTTTGGCCAGCAGCAGGTTTCCGCCCAAAATGATTTTTTTGGGATTGAACAAATACACCAAATTGCTGATGGCTGTGCACAGATCGTCGAGCATGCCTTCCACCAGACTTCTGCAGAAACTGTCTCCGCGTACAGCCTCTGTGTAAACTTCCAGCACATTAATCTTGTCAATGGCCGGATTATATACAGTCAAGGGCACGGGCAATTCATGGGTTACGGCCTCTTTGATTTTTTTGATGAAAGACAGCTCGGTCGCATACAACCTCAAACAGCCCATTTTCCCGCAAATGCACTTCTCGCCATACTTATTGATCGACATATGCCCGATTTCGCCTGCGCCGCCGTATTCTCCGCGCACCAACTGTCCGTTGACAATCATGGAAGAGCCGATCCCGCGGCCTACCGTAATATAGATGAGATTTTCGATATCCTTGACGGCGCCCATCGTACGCTCGCCCAAAACTGCGGCGTGCTGCTCCTGCTCCACCACGACCGGAATCGTCGGAAATGCGGCGGACAGCTCCTGCTCCAACGGAAAATTCTCCAGCCCGAGCAGGTGGCCGCGAAACATCACGCCTTCGCGGTTCAGCACGGTCGGAACGGAAAAGCCGATGCCCAGTATTTTTTTCTCCGCATGATGCTCGATAAATTCCCGGACGATGTCCTTGATCGAACGGATCAATTCTACGCCTGTCTCTGCCAGTTCCAGCTCAGTCTTCTCTACGATCTGCAACCGCAAATCGAACAAGGACAGCTGCACCGTAATATGAAATGCCTCGGTCACAATCCCGACCGCCAGCATATAAGCATATCCCGGACGGATCGTCAGAATGGTGGGTTTGCGCCCGCCTGCTTTCGTCGAGCTGCCCGTCCCGGCTTCAACAAGAATGCCCTCCTTCTGCAAACCATCCACCACATTGGATACTGTGCTTTGACTCAGCTTGGTCAGCTTGGAAATCTCAATCCTCGAAGTGGAACCGTAGTGATGTATGGTGTTCAGCACCAACGTCCGGTTCAACTCCTGTAACAGTTTTTGATCCCCCAATTTCGAAAATGTTTTCACACTGAACCTCCCGATTGGCCTTCTTCTCCTGTTCAGCCTTCTCTGATCTGCTCCAGCACTGCCTCTGAAGCCAAGCCGTAATTATAAAAGCATAAATCCCGCACGTCTTCCTTCTGATAAGCCCGGATATAACGCTGCATCTGATCGGGTGAGACCGTTTCCGGCGCAATCATTCTGATGCCGGCGGCAAACGGCGCATCGCCCAGCTGCTGCCGGACCGACTCGGCAAATGCGGAAACATTCGACTCGTTCGACGGATAACAGGCGATCCACCCGTCCACATATCGGCTAAGGCTAGCGGTATTCACTCCATACAGCGCCGGATTTGCGCCTTCGGCCAACCAAAGCGTACTCCATACAGGAAGAGGTTTTCCCCTTGACAGCACCGTCTCCCGGACTGAGCTGTAGAGCGCCTCGACAAAGCGGGCCCTCATATCCATGTACGCCTGCAGCAGCTCATCCGTCGACTCCAATTCCGGAGCCTCGCATTTCCCTATCCGTTCTACTGCCAAGCGAACCTTCCGCTGCAGCTCATCGGCATCGATTCCCCGTTCCGCTGCTCCGCTTTTGCAGCGATCGCAAAAGCAAAGCCCCAGCAATGCTTCCAGCCGGTCAGGTTCCGGAACGGCAATCAACTCATGATGATCGCCATGCAGCAGCCCCATATAATCAAATGATTCGAGTACAATGCCGTCCAGGCCTTCATAGCCGCTTGCCAGGTCGTCAATCATCTGTACGGCATAATGTCTGCATTCCTCATGCGCCGGGCACAAAGCATGGCGATAAGATTCCCCATATGCATTGCGCACGGTTACCATAGGAAATTGTGTGCCCAGCCGAGAATTATGCAAGCCTACGACCCAAGCATAAACCTCCAAACCGCAGGCATGCGCTTCTGCCAGCACCGCTTGCAGCAAATCCGGAGCCTCGTCAGGCTGCCTGTTCGCCATGTACTGCCTGTAAGCCTCGCCTGTTGCTGGCTTCAATACTCCGTAACTGGTCAGATCAGGTGTAAAATATATGCTTCCACTATCGTGGTAGTAAATGGTTTTCTGCGGATTGTGAGGAAGGAAAAATTTCCCCGAATGATAGGATACAGCCAGCAAAATCCGATCTATATCCATTGCTTTGATCCGGTGCAACGCACGGCTGATTCCCTCGTCATAAAGATCCCAGGGATATACGAACATAGACCAACGTTTGCCTGCCATTTCCTCCATCTCCCATCATTTTACCTGTTGTTCCTACATTTTTCTACCATTTTCGCGGCGTGCCAACCTGCATAAACGTCCGGCACGTCAATGTTTTCCCCGCTCAGCCTCTGCAAGAACCTCTTGTTCAGCTCCTGGTAACCCCAGGCGTGCAGAACGTCCGTACGGTACCGCTCGCTTACATTTCGTCCCCCGCCCCATACCTCGAATTGGGAAGGGCGAGCCACTACGGCCTCATCGCCGATAAAAGCTTGAACCGTATTGATGCGATGCGCAGGATCGGTAGAGAAGTCTCGATTGCCCAGATCATGAGCCTGCACAGTAATGAATTGTCCCGCCTCATTCGTCATCACCGCCCCGAACGCATCTTCCAGATACGGGCTTGGCAAGCGTAGTCCCACTGCCATGCTTTGCAGCTGCACCACCTCGGACGGAGCCAGGTAATGAACCAAATCCAGCACATGGCTGCCCAGACATACCAGAACGCCTCCGCCCTGCTCCTGCAGACCGGCCCAACTCTTGAGGAATGGGGCTGTAACGAACTGAAAGTGGAGGATCTGCGCCTGCTCTTGATGTTCAAGCAAATACTGCTTCAGCTTCGCAATGCCTGGCGAATAACGGTGATTAAAGCCCAGCACGCAAGGAACGCCGTATTTCTCAACCGCTTCCACGGCCTCAGCGGCAGCTTCCGCGTTCATCGCCAACGGTTTTTCGCAGAAGATGGCCTTTCCGTTCCGGGCGGCCATCGTGACATACTGGACATGGGAATCATGCCGGGTACATATATACACCGCATCCACATCCCGGTCTTGGCATAGCTGCTCCGGATCAGCAAACGCCTTGCCCCCGAACCGGTCCGCAAGCTGGCGTGCCGCGGCTTCGTTGAAATCATAACCGCCTGCAATCAGCGCCCCGTTATCCAGCAAACATGCCGCGTGCATATGCGCAATTTCTCCGCATCCAATAAAGCCAATCCGGTATTTTTGCAACGAATGTCCCTCCCGACTGTTGAATATCGCCATTACACATGCACGGTCTTTCCCTGAACAAGCGACTGGACGCAAGCTTCTGCAACCCTGGCATTTTCCATCGCGCAAGACAGGTCTACCGGCGCCTCCTTGTTGCCGATAACACTGTCCAGCCATGCGGATACCGCCTCCAGCATCGTCGAGGCATAATCGCGCGGACGGAAAACAGAAGGCATCCATCGCTGACTGAAGCTGTCCGGATGAGGATAAATAGTTAAGGAATCCAGCATATTTTCCACGGTGTAGCGCGCCTTTCCGGTCGAGACGTCGAACCGTTGGAACGGGTGCTGGGACTCATGCAATCCGCCTACAAAGGTATGCGTCATGGAGCCAATGCTGCCATTGTGGAAGCGAAGATTGACCGATACATCGGAATAGATCTCGCTCGCGATTTTGCTGCCGAAGGCATGCACGCTTTCGATCGGTCCATTCAGATACATCAAGGTATCGAGCAAATGGCAGCAGGCATCTGTCAGAATAAAATGCTCGTGAGTATGATCCGTAATGTGGACGGGGCCGTGCTGATGCATGGACGCATGGGCAAGATGGACCGTGCCGTCCGAATCGAGTCTCGCTTTCAACTCCCGAATGGCCGGAGAAAAGCGCTGATTGAAGTTCACGCCGACGTTCACCCGGTTCAATTGCGCCAGCTTGATTAAAGCGGCAATCGGCGCGGAAGCTCTCCCCATCGGTTTCTCGCACAGCACATGCTTTCCTTGCCGGATCAGCGATTCAGCCAGTTCCACATGCGTATCCGGCAGTGTGCACAGCAAGGCCGCATCAAAGGGAATCCCGGCCTCCATGCATTGCGCTGCCGAGCCAAATACCGGAACATGGCCCATGCG
The DNA here is from genome assembly GCF_018403685.1 of Xylanibacillus composti. Lineage (NCBI taxonomy): Bacteria > Bacillati > Bacillota > Bacilli > Caryophanales > Paenibacillaceae > Xylanibacillus > Xylanibacillus composti. The sequence continues at coordinate 94,932 of NZ_BOVK01000018.1, read as the reverse complement.
GCGGGAGAGGTCTCGCGCCTTGGCCTCGTCTTGATCGACTATCGCCGCCAAATTCGCCCCCGCATGGCGGCACACCGCTTCCGCATGCAGATTCCCGGCCCAGCCGGCGCCCACTATGATGACATTAAGCATGGTTCTCCCCCTTGTCCCCGAGCTTCTGCGGCGTCCCGCTGCGCAGACTCCGGGTCATCGTTTGGATGCCCTCGGCGGCAGCCAGCATATCGTCCAAGGTTATGGCTGGACGGCTGGTTCCTTGGCAGCAGGCGATGAAATGCTCGATCTCTTTTTGTCCCATTGGATCGTACTGGATCGGTCCCAATTGATCCTGCGGGTTTTGGAGCACGTAGGCCTGACGGTAAGGATTGTTATGAATGACACCTTTGGTGCCAATCGCATCCACCATGACAAACGGATATTCCCACGTCATGGTGGACACCAGATTCAGCTGGACGAGCGCCCCTTCAGTCGTAGCCCCCACGGCTTGCACCGTGTCCCACGACTGGACTTCGGGAAAGACGAACTGCCCGCCGACAGCGTATAGATGTCCGAGTTCTTGGCCGGTTAACCAGCGAACCGTGTCGATCAAATAAATGCCGAAGGTGCCGAGAGGTCCTCCGCTCTTGGCGGGATCCCGCTCCCACTCCTGATGCACCATCGCTTCATGATGGACAAATACCCGAATATTGGTCGGCTTCCCGATGGCGCCGCCCCGAATCTGGTCGGCTATTTGCTGCATGGAGCTTTCATAGCGCAACGGATTGCCCGGCAGCACGAGGCGATCTGCTTCCCTGGCCTTGTCGATAACAGCCTGCACCTCATCCGGGCGGAAGGACAGCGGTTTGCCTACGAAGACATGACAGCCGTGCGACAAAGCGTTGATCGTATGCTCGGCGTGCTGCCACACTTCCGAAGCCACCATGACCGCATCCAATTTTCTGGAGAAAAATGCGTCCAAATCGGACAGCAGCTCGCAGCCCAGCTCTTCGGCAAATTCCCGCGCCGTGATGCCTGCGCACTCCAGCACATATTCGTCCGTCTGGCCCAGATCGCAGCAAGCCACTACCTCAATTCCTTTCAGCCTGGCCGCGTGTCTGGTGTAGGTCGTAGCATAAAATCCTTGCGAAAAGCCAATAAGTCCAAACCGCATCTTACTGCTCTCCCCTCGGGTCCCCGTCCAGCCACTGATGGAAGGTGCGGTACAGCCCATCCATGCGAGTCATCGGTTCTGGACGCTTTTTCGCCTGGTCCGGATTGCGGTTGGCGCGAATGATGCTGCTGATCGCATTCATAATGATCTGCTCATCGCCCTCATCCAGGAAGGAGAGATCCCATTCCATGCGCCCTTGATGAATCGCGTAGTCATCCATTTTGATAACCGGATCGTAGACGCCCAATTGGGCGTTAATCAACCATGCAGGGACTCCCGTTGCCTCTTCGTTAATATGCATAACTACCCTGACAGACGGAGAAAATCGGGTACGCTTGATTTCGCCAGTTATTCCCGGTTCCTCGGCCATCCGCTCGATAAAGCGCTCCGCCTGCACCGTTTGTCTTGCAATAATGGCATCCTGGTCGCGCTCCAGCCATCTCTCGATGGCAGAGATGATGCTGATAATCCCTTCCTTGCCTACCTTCATCGGCCTGCCGATGCCCATCTCCTGCAAATAGCAGGCATGCACCAAATCCTTGCGTCCCGCAACCAGAGCGGAAGTAGCGCCGCCCAGCCACTTTTGGCCGCTGTGAACGACAATATCTGCGCCGAGCGCAATTGAATGGCGGAAGTCCGTATCATACGCCGCGTCCACAATAACGGGAACGCCCTTCGCCTTGCATATTTTCAGAAAGGTTTCGAAGGGCAGCAGGTTTGGCGGGAAGACATCCATCATGACGTAAACCGCTGCCGCCACGTCCTCAGTGAGCGCAGCCTCCAAATGGAAGGTGGCGCAATCGAGCGCTTCGCCGATCTCTACAGGCTCGGCTCCGGTCATCCGGATTAACTGGGTGGCCGGAATATCGCCGATTCCGATAACATGGCCTTTCTGGATGACCACTTTGTTCTTGGGGCCCTTCACCGTTGGCAGTTCTTTGATGTGGGCGATGTTATCCCCCGTCAGACAGGAGGCAAGGGCAACGGTCATTCCGGCTGCCGTACAGTTCGCAGCGCAGCCTGCTTCCGCCCCGGTCAGCTTGACAATCGCTTCGCTCGCGCGCCGCTGCAGCTCCCAAATTTCAACGGACAACCCCAGCATGTCATAAATGTCCTTGCGGATTTTGTTCTCCACTCTTGCAGCGCCCAGTACGGTTGCCGGTCCCCGGGCATTGATCACCTTTCTGAGTCCGAATCGATCATAAAATTGCTGCATGACGCATTCCTCCCGGTTGTTGAGTTGACCACGGATAGCTAGCAGGGCAAAGCTCTGCCTGCGAGCGTTCCCGTACACTTCTCGTCCTGAACAGCAATCTGTCCATTGACCAAGACATGCCGGATTCCTCTCGGTGCCGAGCGTGCATTCGCAATCGTGGCGGTATCGGTAACGGTCTTGGGATCAAAGATTACAATGTCGGCTGCTTTCCCTTCCGCCAATTGCCCGCGGTCTGTCAAGCCAAAGCGATCGGCGGCAACTTTCGTCATCCGATTGATTAAAGTTTCCAGCGGGAAGTTCTTCTCGCGCGCCAAGCGCAACAGCTTGGGGAATGTGCCGAATGCCCGCGGATGCGGATTTTCGCCTAAATAAATAGCGTCGCTTCCGACCATATAATACGGTCGGCTCAACAAGCTGAACAAATCTTCTTCAATTTGGGCGATGACCTTCTCATCAGCCGGAATCTCTCCCAAAATGCCGACAGCCAAATCCTCATCCAGCAGCAGGTCGCATAACAAATCCGGAATGCTCTGTCCGCGCGCCTTCGAAGCCTCCTCGAAGGACAGACCGAGCAAATCCACGTTTTTGCCGGAAGGCAAATGCGAGAACGCTCCGTCAATGCGAGGAAAGTCCTTCTCGATATCCCGAATAATTTGCGCCCGCAAGCTTCTGTCTGCCAGCCTTTCCAGTGTGGCTTCATAGCCGCCTTCCACCACCCAAGGAGGAAGGTGAATGACGCCTGTGCTGGAGCCAAAGCCGTAAGGGTAAAGCTCCAGGCTGACATCCAGCCCGTTCTGGTAGGCGTCGTCGATATCCTTCATCAGCTCATCTACCTTCCCCGCATTGTGGGGACCTGTGCGGAAATGTGAATAATGGATTTTGCAGCCCGACTTCCAGCCGATCTCCAGCGCTTCCTTGATTGGATCGAACCGCACTCCTTTAAATACCGTGCGCAAATGAGTGACATAGATGCTGTTCTTCTCCGCAAGCACCTTGGAAAGCTCAATCAGCTCCTCGGTATCCCCATAAGAGCCTGGGAAATAGCTCAGGCCGGTAGAGAAGGCAACCGCGCCTTCCTCGATCCCGACTCTCAGCAATTCCTTGGCTTTCTCCATATCCTTGCCGATCAGCGGGGTATCGCGGAAGCCTACAGTCTCCAGACGCAGCGCGCCGTGAGGGATCTGATAGGCGGTATTGATCGCAACGGTACGGTCAAATTTTTGGCGATACTCGCGCACCGTCGACCAGTCCAGCGGAATATCCGGCGTCCCGTTCAGACCGGACAAGTATTTGAAGTACATGCGCAGATTGTCCGCAGATAACGGCGCATAGGACAAGCCGTCCTGTCCCAATATTTCTGTCGTTACCCCTTGATACAAGCCGGCGGCATGCTGTCTGTCGGCGAGCAAAACCACATCGGAATGAACGTGCGTATCAATGAAGCCCGGACTGACGACTTGCCCCTTCGCATCGATGACACGCTTCGCTTCATCCTCCGCATAACGGCCAATGCCTGCTATGACCCCGTCCTTCACGACCAGGTCGGCTTCGAACGCCTTGCTTGCCGTACCGTCTATAATCGTTCCGTTCTTGATTACTATGTCATACATCGCTATCTCTCCCGTTCATTATCCTTTTACCGCGCCCATCGTCATGCCGCTAACGAGATATTTCTGGAAGTATATAAATAAGAAAACAACCGGCAGCGTAACCAATGTCGAAGCAGCCATCAGCATGCCCCAAAGCACTTCGCGATTGCCCACCATCAAGCTAATGCCGACCGGCAGCGTGCGCATGCCCTCTGAATTCGTCAATGTCAAGGCGAAGATGAATTCCTGCCAGGACAAGATAAAGGAGAACAGTCCCACAGCTGCGATTGCAGGCGCCGCGAGCGGAATCACTACCCGGAATATAGCCCCGACCGGCGAGCATCCATCCATTAACGCTGCTTCCTCGGTTTCAGGAGGCAAACCGTCGAAATAGCTTTTTAGCATCAAGGTTCCGAATGGAATCGCAAACGTACAGTAGGCGATAATCAAAGAGCCGAAGCTGTCCATCAGATCCAGCCGAATAAAGATCACATAGATCGGAATAATGAGCAGCACTAACGGGAACATCTGGGAAACGAGCAGCATGTTCAGCATAATCCTGCGCCCTTTGAAGCGAAAGCGCGACAGACCGTATGCGAAGAAAGTCGAAATAAATAAAGTAATCAATGTGGTTGCCACCGCTACGATCACGCTGTTTCGGAAATACGTCGGGAACGGCGTCGTCGTCCAAAGCTCGACGTAATTGGCGAACGTAGCCGAACTCGGTATCCATTGCGGCGTTGGCGTGAAAATCTCATTGGAATGCTTCAATGAGGTAGAGATCATCCACAAGAAAGGAAAAATCAATACAACGGTGACGGCAGTCAATACCGTATAAAGAAACACCCTTTGCCAGATAAGCTTGCTTTTGGAAGTCATCGCTGCCTCACCCCTCTTCCTTGCTCGTTCTCAGATGCCAGAACGCCAGAACACTAAGCAATACTACACCAACGGTAGAAACCGCGGCTGCGTAGTTCATCTTGAAGAAATTAAATGCATTCAAATACGTATAGACTGGAATGATCTGCGTCGAATTCGAAGGACCGCCCTTGGTCATCAAGTACAGCAGATCGAACTGATTGAAGGTCCATATGGTTGTCAATACGATGACCACGATGCTAACTCCCTTTAAGCTGGGCAGCGTAATGTACCAGAACCGCTGAAACAAATTGGCGCCGCTGACCTGCGCCGCTTCGTACATTTCATTATCTATGGATTGAAGACCGGCTAACAGCACAACAGCCACGAACGGAATCCCTTTCCAAACATTTGTCATAATGACAGAAAAGAGGGCAATCGAGGGATTTCCCAGCCAATCTATATTGGTCGAAATAAGTCCGATTTGTTTAAGAAAATAATTCAATACACCGTAATCCGCAGAATAGATCCACTTCCACGTCAGCGCCGCCGCTATCATAGGGACGACCCAGGGTATCAAAATCAAACTGCGATAAATGCCCCTGCCCGGGAATTTCTCGTTCAGCATTAGCGCAATGCCCAATCCGAGGGCGAATTGGCCGAATACTACGCCAAGCGTCCAAATAAGGGTATTCGAGAACGCCATATAAAATATTTTGTCAGAGAACAAAGTTTTGAAATGCGCCAGTCCCACAAATTCCCGCTGTGATAAATTCAGAGGATGCTGGGTGAACAAACTGGAAATGACACCGGAGATCATCGGATAAATCAGAATGGCTCCTACAAAAATAACACCCGGTGAAATGAGTATATAAGGCAGTGCAGCTTTCCAAAAAGCGTTCATCTTGCTGCGTTTTGAACGAACAGCCGGATTGCCGGCAGTCGCTTCTACATGTTGCGTATCCTCCATTTATCACACCTCCCAAGCAATAAAAACCCGGTTAGAGGCATAAGCCTGGCAGAGCTAACCGGATTCTATTGCTCTATCTGCTGTCTATTGGTTATTGAGCCAACAGTTCGTTGAATTTCTCGTCCATGGATTGGACAAACGCTTCTGGCGTAATGTTGCCAAGAATCAAATCCTGAATGGCAGGATTGAAATGAATTTGTCTGAACTCTTCATATTGCGGAACGATCGGACGGTTGTAGCTGACAGGAACCTGCTCTACGAATGGCTGGAAGACCGGATTCTGGGCAAATTCGGTAGAGGAGAATTCCTTCGTCCATCCAACTACTCCCGTCACTTCGCAGAATCTGTCATAGTAAGTCGGACCTTCCCCGTCGCCTGCAAAAATAAACTCAAGCAGCTTGCCTACTACTTCCTTGTGCTCACTCTGTTCCGTTATGTGGAGCGTATTCGGATAACCCAATACTGCCGATTGAGCCGGACCCGCTGGGCTGACCGCAGTTGCCCACTTTCCATCCAGCTCCTCGTTGTCCAGCAAGCTGTTGGCCACCCACATGCCGTTGAACATCATAGCCGCATTGCCAGAAACGAAGGCATTCGCAGCTCCTTCCCAGTCCATGCCTGTCACTGTTTTCGGCATCACTTGATGCGTGTTCGTCAGGTCATAGATGTATTGCGCCGCAGCCAGGCCGGATTCGCTGCCGATATCGGACACCCAGCCATCTCCGTCCTGAATAGCTACTTCATTGCCAGCCTGCCACATAAACGGCAGGAAGTAGTCATCCGGCTCCCAGCCAGCCGCCGGAATAACCAGACCGTACTGATCGCCGCTCGTTAGCGCTTGGGCGTACTCGAGCATCTCATTCCAATCCTGAGGCGGGCTTGCCGGATCGAGTCCTGCAGCTTCAAACAGGTCTGTGCGGTAGAAGAAGCTCCAGATGCTTCCATCCCACGGCAGGCCGTAAATCTTGCCGTCCTCGCCCTTTACGAAACCGCTCTCAAGAAAGATATCCAGCACTTCATCCGATACTAGATCGTCAACAGGTGCGAAGGCGCCCAGTTTCTGATATTCGCTTGCCCACTGACCGGTAAGCATGACAAGATCCGGCGCTTGTCCGACAGCGACTTGGCGCTGAAACATAGAGTAAGCCTCGCCCCAACCCACGTTGACAACCTTTACCGTCACGCCCGGATTCTGCTCAGAGAATGCCGCAGCCATTTCATTCAGCACTTCCGTTTGCGCAGGCACAGTTCCGCCTATGTGCTGGAAGGTCAGTTCAATGGATTCGCCATTCTGACTCCCTCCGCTGTTCGAAGGGCTTTCACTTCCGTCGTTGGAAGGCGAGTTTCCGTTATTGGAACAACCCGCAACGATTAACAATAGTGCCAATGAGATAAGCACTAGCTTGGACATTTTGCGCATGGTATATTTCCTCCTTTAGTTAGCAAGCAGTAGGATTTATTCCTTGATCCTTACAATCATTTCAATTTCAACCGGGATGTTCTTGGGGAGCACATAGGTCCCCATAGCCGATCTGGCATGCTTGCCTCTCTCGCCGAAAACCTCGACCATCAGATCAGAGAATCCATGCATAACCTGCGGCTGCTGGTAGAAATCCTCCGCACTTGCCACGAGTCCCAACACCTTTACAATTTGATCCACACGTTCAAGATCGCCCAAGTAGCTTTTCAGTTGCGCGAGCAGAATAATGCCGCACTCCCTGGCCGCCGCATATCCTTCTTCTACGGTCAGATCCTTGCCTAACTTGCCTGTCCAGATCGGAGAACCGTCGGACTCGCGTTCCGGTCCATGTCCAGAGGTGTACAGCAAATTGCCGTGCTTCTGAATAGCGACTATCCCTTTCCCCTTTAAGCTTATGGTCGGCAGTGTGATGCCTAACTTTGCGATTCTTTCCTCAGCCAAGCCCATTTTGCATTAGCTCCTTTCAATTTTTGTGTAGATACAGGATGCATGGCTCGTTGTTCTGGTAGAGAAAACTACCACCTCCTTAAACAAATCTTTTGTTAGTTTCTTCGGCGAATAAACAATATATCGCTGGAATGACGCCTAAAATTGAGGCAAGTACGCTTTGTTGTCTTGCAAAATGTCATCCAGTATAGCCTTTGCCAAGGATGAGGCGCCTACCAGCGGATGAATCGTCAGTGCTTGCCATGCGCTGTCATAGCATCCTGTTACGCCAGCATGCACGGTCAGCTGTTCATAGGCCTTCACAACTTGCAGCAGCCCTGTCGCCGCCAACGGAAGCTGCTCCGTCAATGCAATCGGCTTTGCGCCGGCCGCGGAGATGACGCAAGGCACCTCTATGGCCGCGTCATCGGGCAGGGACGCAAGTATGCCATCATTGCGGACATTCACAATCTGAACATCCCGCTTGTTGTTATAAATGGATGCAATCAAATCTACAGCGGCTTCCGAGTAGTAAGCCCCGCCTCTTTGTTCCAGCTGCGCAGGCTTATGATCCAGCTCCGGATCGGCATATAGCTGAAAGAGCTCGTCCTCGACTTTTCGCACCGCATCGGCCCGAGTGCCCTTGCCGGACAAATCCTCCAGTTGATCCTGCAGCATCTTGTCTTTCAAGTAGTAGTATTTCAAATAGCTGCATGGCAGCATTTGCAGAGATGCCAGAAATCCTTCTCCCCATTTGTGATCGGGAATGTTCTTTACCGCAAGGCCGTCCGATCTGTCATGCAGGGCAATGACCTCTTTCGTACGATCTTCGCCTCCAATCATGATCCGCGTAGTCCAGTTCAAGTGATTAATGCCGGCCATCTCAATCTGAACCTCTTCGGGGGCTACTTCCATTAGCTTGGCCGTCTGCATTCTCGTATGAATCGGCAGGTTGCACAAACCGATCGTCTTCACCTTGGCATGCTTGAGAACAGCTTCGGTAATGATGCCGGCAGGATTGGTGAAGTTGATGAGGAATGCGTTCGGCGATAATTCCTCGATCTCCCTGCATATATCCAGAATGACCGGGATTGTGCGCAACGCTTTCGCAAACCCGCCTGCGCCGGTCGTTTCCTGACCGATGCATCCATATTTCAGCGGGATTTTTTCATCCCTGGAACGCGCCTCCAGCATGCCCACTCGTATCTGTGTCAACACGAAGTCGGCATTGCGGATCGCTTCTCTGCGGTCCAAAGTCGTCGAAAGCTGAATAGGAGCGCCTGCCTTCTGTATCATTCTTCCCGCCAGCTCGCCAATCGTTCGCAGCTTATCGCTGCCCTCCTCGATATCGACCAACACCAATTCCTGAATAGGCAGCTCGGCATATCTGCGAATGAATCCGTCGATCAATTCCGGCGTATAGGACGATCCGCCGCCGATAACGGCTACTTTTATTGGCTTCTTCATCGATGCATGCGCTCCCCTTTCCTGTAGGAATTAAATTTCTCTATTATATCAGGCCGCACAGATATTTTCAGATGATCCATCCCGAGCAATACGGCTCCAAATACAGGCTCCATTTCCGGAATAACAAATTCCACATTCGCGTTTTCCTCTAATACTGTTTGCTTCAAGGCTTGCAGCAAGTGGCTGCTTCTGCCCTTTTGAAACACACTGCCTATCAGCACGATTGGCACCTTGTCTATGCCAAAATCACCGATCCTTTTTAGGACCGAGTTGGCGGAAAGACCGAGCTCTTCCCCGACCTTCGCCAGGATGCGAATGGCCAGCTGATCGCCATCCTTCACCGCCTCATGGAGAACAATGGTTAGATCAACCGGAACATTCCCCTTTTGTCTGTCTAGAAAATCATTATAGAGTGCTTCCATATTTTCGAATCCGAAGTATGCCGGGACCTTCTCCACAAGTACGGAAGGGATGTCTCTCTGATCCCATGAGCGGACGGCAGCTCGAAACGTTTCAACCGCCATTCGGCTTCCCCCGGCATTGTCCCCGTACAGATAGCCAAAGCCGCCAGTCTGAACGACCTTGCCCGAACGACTTCTTCCCACTGCATTCGTTCCGCTGCCGCATACCAGCACAACACCCGCGTTGTCCGGGCTTCCGGATCTCAAGCCGGCCATCGTGTCGCATTCCAATCCCCAACGCGCTGCAGGTATTTGGGCAAGCGCAGGACGAAGGATGCGATAGTCTGATTCCCTGTCTGCGCCAGCCAGCGCATACTGTATATAAGACAGGTCGCTTAATTTCAAGCCCGCTGACTTTAACGCCTCATTCATCGATTCCACAATGTGTGTTTTCGCATTGTCAATGCCGATCGTCTGATGATTGGCTCCCAGCGCAAAACCCTCGCCTGCAAGATTGCCAGCTGCATCGGTAATGACAGTAAATGTTTTGCTCCCTCCACCATCCACGCCCATAATAAAGCTCATAGTTAATCTCCTCAGTCCATGAAGTAACCTAATGTTAGTTTATTCGACGAATAAATTATCTTCGTATACAGATTAATGCAAATGCTCCTTGTTTGTCAATATGCACTTTCTCTGCATTCGGCTTCTGTTCCAGCAGCCGCATAACGCTGGCAAAAGTGCGCATGATGAAAGGGAAGGGAGTGGTCGGTGCATGAAAACCGTAACGAAAGTATTTGGAATCGCCATTACGATTTCTCTGGTATTTGTTATTTGGGGCGTTGTATCTCCCTCCCGACTAAGTCGGGTCATGGATACAGCGCAGGCATTCTTTCTGGAACGGTTCGGCTGGTTCTACCAGCTGTGCGCAACTGTCTTCTTGCTTTTTGCGCTGTTTCTGATTTTCAGCAAATACGGCAGAATCAAGCTTGGGAAGGATGAGGACAAGCCGGAATTCAAGCAGCTGACTTGGTTCGCGATGCTGTTCAGCGCCGGAATGGGGATCGGCTTGCTGTTCTTCGGCGTGGCCGAACCGATCTCGCACTTCGCCAGTCCGCCGCTGGGGGAGCCTGGCACTTCCGAAGCGGCGAAGGAATCGCTGCGCTATACTTACTTGCACTGGGGACTGCACGCCTGGGCTATCTACGCCACCATCGCTCTCGCCTTGGCTTACTTCAAATTTCGCAAGGGCTATCCCGGCTTGATGAGCTCGGCCTTATACCCGCTGCTTGGCGAGAGAGTCCGCGGCCCGCTTGGCATCGCAATTGACTCCGTGGCTGTGTTCGCCACGATCTTCGGCGTGGCTGCGTCCCTGGGGCTCGGCGCTGCGCAAATCAACGGCGGGCTGCATTATGTCGCTGGCGTCCCGAACAACTTCCCCGTTCAGCTCTCGATCATCGCCATCGTTACGCTCTTGTTTCTATTGTCGGCTGGCACGGGGCTAAAGCGCGGTATCCGTTACTTAAGCAATACGAATATGATCCTGGCATCACTGCTGTTCGTCTGTGTGCTGTTCGTCGGTCCCACGCTTTTCGTCTTGAACCTGTTCATGACAACCTTCGGCGAATACATCCAAAACTTGCCCAGCATGGGCCTGAGGCTGGCTCCTTTCCATGCCGAACGCGCTTCCTGGGTCCAAAATTGGACGATCTTCTACTGGGCATGGTGGATTGCTTGGGCGCCTTTTGTCGGCACCTTCATCGCCCGGGTGTCCAAAGGCAGAACGGTTCGGGAGTTTATGGTCGCCGTTACCGTAATCCCTACCCTGGTTTGTTCCTTTTGGTTTGCCGTATTTGGCGGTACCGCCATCCATTTGGAATACAACCTCGGCTTCGATATTTCCGGCCGCTCCCTGGAAACGGCGATCTTCTATGTGTACGAACAGCTTCCCCTCAGCCTGCTGCTCATCATCCTGACACTGCTGCTCATCTCTACGTTCTTCATTACTTCGGCCGATTCCGCTACATTCGTACTCGGCATGATGACAACTGGCGGCAGCCTGAATCCCGCGAATCCGGTCAAAATCATATGGGGGCTCATCCTGTCTGCTTCTGCTGTAATCCTGATGATCTCCGGCGGACTGCCGGCGATGCAGACAGCTATTATCGTTAGTGCATTTCCACTGGCCTTTGTGCTGTTGGGCATGGCGTTGTCCATGCTGAAGTCCTTTCGCTCCGAACTGCCCGCAAAGCCACCGGGCAAAGCCAAAAAGGAGCCCGCTTCGAAGGATGCGCCGACACTTGCCGGACTCGGGAAGAACAGTCGGGAACCTGCCAAGTAAATCCCTTTCGTTAACCCGGCTCCGGAAGTTTATATCCTTGCATGATTGAACAACCTTGTTAGAAGAAGTGCTTCGCTTCGCGACCCCTTACGGAAGGCTGGTTGATAAGGAAATGAACGACTACGGGGCCATTGCAGTCGAGCTGCTGGTCGGCTTTTGCGCATTGTTTCTCTATACAAAGCTTGTCGGGAAGACGCATTTTTCCCAGCTTACCCCCTTTGATTTCATCTCTGTGCTCATTTTGGGCGAGCTGCTCGGAAACGCGGTATATGATCAAGAAATAAAACTGCAAAAGATTTTGTTCGCGCTCTCGCTTTGGGCGCTGCTCATCTATGTGACTGAACTAGTGACCCAGAAACTCAAATCAACCCGCAAGATGCTGGAGGGCCAGCCGTCGATTCTTATCCGCAAAGGCAACATTCAATTTAAGGAAATGAAAAAGATCAAACTCGACCTAAACCAGCTGCAGAGCCTATTGCGGCAACAGGGATACTTTTCTCTCCGCGAGGTAAACTACGTGATCATGGAGACGAACGGCTCCATCAGCGTATTGCCCAAGCCCGAATATGGAAAACCAACGAACCAGGACTTGCACCTTCACCCCCAGCCGTCTTCTCTGCCTTACACGGTCATTCTTGACGGCGAGGTCATTCACGATAATTTGCGCGCTTCCGGACATGATGAGCAATGGCTCAAGGATGAGTTGGCTAATGCGGACATTTTTCACTATCAGGATGTGCTGTTTGCAGAATGGCGCGAGAACGAGCCCTTGTTCCTCCAGAAGTATTCATAAAAAAAAGCAAACGCTGCACAACCCGCCTAAGCCCGCTTGGCTTCCGAGCCCACACGCGCTCCAAAGCTGGCGCTAACGGATTCATCCTTGGCCCCGGGCTTTTTCGCATGGCTCCAATACAGGAACAGACCGGTCAAGATAAGACCGCCTGCTAAATTCCCGACCAGAACGGGAATCTGGTTCCACAGCCACCAATCGGCCGCGGATACTTCAGCCCCGAACATCATGCCCGCCGGAATCACGAACATATTGACTACCGCATGCTCAAAGCCCTGTGCAAAAAAGGCGAGGATCGGCAGCCACATCGCTGCTATTTTTCCCAATGTTGATTGCGAGGTCATGGCCATTACCGCTCCTAACGTGACCATCCAGTTGCAGAGCACTGCGCGGATGAATACCAACCCCAGACCGGCTGCACCCATCTCCTTATATGCGATCGTCTTCCCTTCCGCAATGCCGGCGATCATCACCGCCAAGGCATGGTCATGCACCGTGCCCATCTTCGTGATAGACGCATAATACAATCCCGCATAAAACAAACAACCTATCACATGGCCAACGATAACCCAGAAGAAATTGTTTGCCATCTGCCCTGCTGTTGCGCGTCTTTCCATCACGGCAAGCGGGATTAAGGCGAAGCTCCCTGTCACCAGCTCAAGCCCGAGCAAAATAATGATGACGAAGCCAAGCGGAAAGACCAATGCGCCGACGAGGCCCAGACCGGTTTGTGAAGTCGCCGTAAAGGCGAGTGTCGTGGCATATGCCAAGATAGCCCCGCCGAGAAATCCTCGAAGAATGAGCTGAATTACGGGTAATTGTGCTTTTCCCGCTCCTGTCTGAATCATATTGTGCAGCACCTGGTTTGGTTTTACGTAGTCCATCCGCTTCCTCCTGTGTGTCTCGCTTCATGCTGTTAGGTGTCTTCTGTTCGTCCGGAAGCATAGTATTCTGCTAATTTGACAATCATACTGCCGATTCGTTCCTCGGTCGGCACTACGATGCGCTCGACGCCTACCTCTCGAATGACTTCGGCTGTCACCTTCCCGATCGCCACGGCTGCCGCATGCGTCCGGAAAGCCTGCAGCAGCTGCTCGCCGCGACCTGTCTTATCGGCATATTCGAATGTAAACCGCACTTGCGGCGTACTGGTGAATGCGACTGCATCTACTTGTCCGGTTACAATTTCCGTTATCAGCTTTTCCATCACTTCCGGATCAGGCGGCACATGCCGGTAGGGCAAAATCTCTTCGAAGGAAGCGCCTCGTTCGGTAAGCCACCGAACCAGTTTCGGCGAAACGTCGCCGTAAAACTGGACGACCACCCGCTTTCCTTCGAGGGGGAAATCCTCCATGGCGCGAATGATTCCTGCTACTGTGCCATCGTTGTCTCTTGCGGCAGGAGTAACGCCATTTTTTTTCAAGACATTAGCCGTTTTATATCCCCGTGCCGCCACTCGAATGCTGCGCAGCTTGGCCAGGAAAGGCTCTGCCAACCCGGCGTTCTCCGCATTGCGGATCAGCAACTCCGTTCCGATGCCAGTCGTCAGAATCATCCAGTCCCAATCCTGCTCGATAAAAGAAACCACTTGCGCTTCAATATCCTCGTTCTGCAGATATATGGTGCCTTGCGCCGGCCGGACAAGCGGGATGCCGCCCAACTTCGCAATCAATGTGCTGATTTCTTCTGCCTTGCGGGGGCCTGTGATAGCCACCCGCTTGCCCTCTAGTCTCCGCATATTGTGATTCCTCTCGTTCTTTATCAACTCAATTAGGATGCCTCGCAGGACTGGTCTGAGGTTGCCGATTCGAGATCGAGGAGCAGCTCTCCATTCTCCGTCACCGTTACCTGATACGTGGCCACGCATCCTTCATCAGGCGCCTGAACGACACCGTCATTCATATCGATCTTCCAGTCATGCAACGGACAGAATACGTAATGTCCGCTTACTATCCCTTCCGACAGCTTGCCGCCCTTGTGCGGGCAGCGGTTCTCAATCGCGCGGATTTCACCGCTGGACAGCTTGAATACAGAAATCTCAATGCCATTGATCTGAACAATGCGTGAACGCTTTTCTTCTATATCACTATAGTTTCCGATTGCCACTTGATTCATATCCGATCACCTGTCCTTCTTTCTTAATGGGCCAATTGCTCATTTACTTCCAGCTTTTCAAAGGACTTGCGCAGCTCTTCGTTTTCCAGCACTTCTTTCCAAGGATCCTCGATCAGGCTCAGCGCTTTGTCCAGACGCTCGAACAGGGCTTTCCGATCCTCCGGCTTCGCCAGCGCCTGCTTGATTGCATCGATGCCGACCCGCTCGATCCATTTCGATGTCCGCTCATTATAGTTGGCATTCTCCCTGTAATATTGCCAGTAAGCGCCGCTCCATTCAATCACTTCCTCGCTGGTCTTCACCCTGACGAGCGAATCGGCAGCGCGCACATCGGTTCCTCCATTGCCGCCGACATAAATTTCCCAGCCGCCGTCAATAGCGACAACGCCATAATCCTTAATGGTTGCTTCCGCGCAATTTCGCGGACAACCGGACACTGCCATCTTCACCTTCGCCGGCGTGTTCATCCTCTGGAATTTCTTCTCCAGATCAATGCCCATTTGAATCGAATCCTGCGTTCCGAATCGGCACCATGTAGAGCCTACACAGGTTTTCACCGTCCGCAGCGCCTTGCCGTAAGCATAGCCGGACTCCATCCCGAGCTCCTCCCACACCTTCGGAAGATCCTCCTTCTCGATGCCGAACAAGTCAAGCCGTTGGCCGCCCGTGATCTTCACCAGCTCTACATTGTATTTTACAGCAACGTCGGCAATCTTCTTAAGATCCTCCGGAGTTGTTACCCCGCCGTAAATCCGCGGCACAACCGAATAGCGGCCATCCTTCTGGATATTCGCATGATTGCGCTCGTTCACAAAGCGGGATTCCCGCTCATCCTCATGCTCCTCCGGCCATACCATGCCCAGATAGTAGTTGAGCGCCGGGCGGCATTTCGAGCAGCCTTCCTTGTTATGCCATTCCAGCACATGCATCACTTCCTTGCTGGTGGTGAGCTTCATCTCGCGAATCGCTGCCACTACTTCATCGCGTCCAAGCGGCGTACAGCCGCAGATGCCTTCCTTCACAGTCGTGACGCCGTCCTCGCCAAGGGTGTGTGCAAGCAATCCTTCCACAAGATTCTTGCAGCTGCCGCAGCCGCCCGAAGCCTTCGTACAGGCCTTGATCTCGCCTACGCTGGTACAACCCTTGTCGTGGATGGCTGAGACGATATCCCCTTTGGACACGCCGTTGCAGCCGCATATGATTTCGTCATCCGCCATCGCCGCCACGAGTTCAACGTCGGATTTGCCTTTGCCGGAGGCATCGTCCGCAAGCAAAATTTGCTTTTCCTTCCCCGTCACATCCTCGCCGCTCCGGATCATGGAGAAAATCCGGGAGCCGTCGCTCGTATCTCCGAACAGCACGCTTCCAATCACTCGGCCGTTTTTAATCACTACTTTTTTATAAATCCCGTTGAAATCGTCCTGCACGCGTACGGATCGTGTATGCAGATCGTCAGCAAATTGTCCGGCCGAAAACACATTCACGCCAGAAACCTTCAGCTTTGTGGAAGTGACAGAGCCTTGATAGCCCTCTGTTTCCACTCCAGCGAGCCGCTTCGCCAAGACTGCGCCTTGCTCATACAGAGGAGCAACCAAGCCGTAAGCAATGCCGCGATGCTCCGCGCACTCACCAATCGCGTAGACGTTAGGCAAGCTGGTTTCCAGATAATCATTGACGACGATCCCGCGGTTTATTTCGACACCAGCCCCTTTGGCGAGGGCGACATTCGGGCGAATCCCTACCGCCATCACGATCAGGTCGGCCTCTGCCCATGTCCCGTCATCGAATTTCAGGCCGGTGACGCGCTGCTTGCCTGTAATCGCTTCGCTGTTCTTCTCCAGCAAAAACTTCATTCCCTGTGCTTCCAGCTCACGCTGCAGCATAATCGCAGCCGTTTGGTCCAGCTGTCTTTCCATCAGGTACTGGTGGATGTGAACAACGGTGACATCCATGTTCAAGTTGAGCAAGCCGCGCGCGGCCTCCAGTCCAAGCAAGCCGCCGCCGATTACGACCGCTTTCTTGTACTGCTTGGCCGTTTCGATCATCGTTTCGCAATCCTTGATATCCCGGAAAGCGATCACGCCTTCCTTGTCTGCTCCCGGAAGCGGCAGCATGAAGGGGAGAGAGCCGGTTGCCAAGATCAATTCGTCGTAAGATTCGGTGATGCCGGTATCAGTGGCGACGGTTTTGTTCTTCGTGTCAACTTTATTGACAGTATGTCCTGCGTGAAGCGTAATCTGGTTGTCCTTGTACCAGTCCCAATCGTTAATCACGATATCCTTCATTTCCGTATCCCCGGCCAGTACAGACGACAGCATGATCCGGTTATAATTCGGATGCGGCTCGCTGCCGAAGATCGTGATCTCGTATTTTTGCGGAGCCAGCTTCAGCAAATGCTCAATACTAGCTACGCCCGCCATCCCGTTTCCGACCATCACCAGCTTCTTTCTCATCGCTCTCCACTCCCATGTTATATATTTTTACATTGTTTGAACGTTTATCTGTGTGGTTTGATTATAACCGCATATCCCGTCCGATTTCAATAGAAAAATGTAATTTTTCCTTACACAAGTGCTGAAAATTGGGGCAATGGTTCGGTTTTTAAGCATACAATCAAACGGAATACGAACATTTGGCTGCATTAACAGCTTAATTGTTCGTTATTATTCGTTTTATATATGACGTTTTATGTTAGTTATTATGCCGTTTGGTTGATTGGCATAGAGGCTGCCACTAATGGTGCTAGCATTAGAATGAGGGGGGGCCGGTAAAGGCAACAACGGGGGATGACACAGGGATAAGAATTGCCATTGATGCTTACTTTGAAACCGCTGACACCGCACTTATGTAGCAACTCCCTTATTTAAGGGTACCAACCACCTGTAATCATTACGATGAGTAGCGATAATTCATGATTAGTGAAGCCATTACTATTAACAGTTACCCTTTCTTACACTCTTTATGGTAAAGAGGTAATAAATTAGCGTCTCAAGCCCATTCATCAGCAATATTAGTGAAGTTGCTACCAGAAATAAATGGTACTGTTACTATTTTGCGCTTCCATAAATACGGTTGGCCGTCTTTGCCGCACACGAAAAAGGGCCATCCAGAAATATATCTGGATGACCCGATCGTACGAAAGCTTACCTTTGCCACACATTCAGGAAGTCAGTCCTTAGAAGGGCTGCTCCGGCAAAAAACAGCTCCCGGGAGAAAACCCAAAACCCCGACCCACACTTCACACAAGCTGCGCGATGAATCTGATGCGCCTCGGCGCAGTTGCCTCCCGGCCTGGCCGTCACGCTTGGTAGAAATTGCGAATCCAGCGATGCGCCTTCAGCTTCTCGATCTTGTCCTCCGGGAGGCCGCGTCCGTCACCAACCTGCATATTGCGTTCCACGTTGCGGATCGAGCGCATCCCTGGAATAACCGTGGATACAGCCGGATGGCTGAGCACGTAACGCAGCGCGGTTTCTGGCAACTCATCCACCGCGATGTTCAGATCCGCCGCAATCTTCTGCACGCGATCATGCACCTGCTGCTTGCGGTCGCCGCGGAAGTAGTTGTTGCGGAAGTCATCCGGCGCGAACGTTGTCTCCGGCGTAATGTTGCCGGTCAACCCGCCCTCATCCAGCGCTACCCGCACAATGACCCCTACGTTATGCTTCAGGCATGCCGGGAGCAGCTGATCCTCCGGGCTTTGATCAAAGATATTGTAAATGACTTGCACCGTATCAACGAGACCGGTTTCGATCAGTTTGATCGCATTGTTCGGCTGATGATCGTTGATGGACACGCCGAAATAGCGGATCTTGCCCTGCTCCTTCAGCTTCTGGATCGCCTCCAGCCAATCGCCCTGATCGACCCAGTCATCCTGCCATACGTGGAATTGCTGGACATCTATCGTGTCGAGCCCCAGATTCCGCAGGCTCTCTTCCGTACATGCGATGACATGATCTGCCGGGAATGCCTCTGATGATGGAATGCCCGCTGGCGCCGGCCACTTCTTGTTCTTCGGCGGAATCTTGGTCGCCACATAGACGGGCTTGTTTTGCTGCCGGACCACTTGGCCGACCAACCGTTCGCTATGCCCGTCGCCATACCCCAGCGCTGTATCAATAAAATTCAATCCGAGCTCGATGGAACGATTGAGCGCTTTCAAGGACTCGTCGTCGTTAGCGCCTATCCATGCGGTCTTGCCAATTCCCCAAGCACCGTAACCAATCTCCGAGATGTCCAATCCTGTTCGGCCAAGCTTTCTGTAATTCATCGTGATCCCTCCGATTCGTAAGGCTTGGATAACTAACACGTTATATTTATCTATTCATATCTCCACTTTCATTATAGGCAACTTCCAGTCGATACATAAGAGCTGAAAATGAGTTAAGTTAGTTACCTGAACGTAATCAGTCTTCCCGCACAGTCGGCAATACGCGTGCTCAGAAACATTTGCCAAGGACTTCAGCATCATATTTGGCCCGCGCTGGAAGACACTAAACCCAAACAGTGGAGGTGAATGATGGTGCAAAGCGATTGGTACCAAAAGCTGAACGACTATTTCCCGGCACACGAAATGAAACACCCCGAGCAGCTGGAGGCACTGGTAAAGACACATCCGAACTACCACAAAGAGGAGACCGATGAATATATCGTGCTCTACGCGGAATTCCCCACCTTCGTCTTTATCGATTATTTGCTCGTCACATCCCGGCAGCGGGGGAAGGGCATTGGCACCCAAGTGCTTGACAAGCTGAAGCAGAAGAAGAAGCTGATTATTCTGGAAGCGGAGCCGCTTGACGAGGAGGACAAAGATACGCAGCGGCGCATGAAATTTTATCTCCGGAACGGCTTCCGCAAGGCAGACCGCATCGTGTATACCCGACAGGATGACGACGGCGAGACTTATGAAATGAAGGTGCTGTACTGGCCGCCATTCGAGGAAAACCAGAAGGTGATCATGGACAAAATGAAAAAGGCATGCCGAGAAATCCACAATTTCCGCGCTGATCGGTACTACGGCCGGCCGCTCGCAGACCCCGACGAGTCACTCCGTCTGAAATCTTGATTGCTCCATACACCGTTTTCAATAAAAAAGAGCTGTCTCCCAGTCATTCCATGACTTTCGAGACAGCCTCTGTACAACCAACTTCTTAACTAGGCGACATCAGGGAAACCTTCGACTCCTCCGCATGGGCCAGCTCCCGCGGCACGCGCTTGGACACCCCGGATTGGACCGCCGCTTCCATGACAGCTTCTCTGACTCGCGCCACTACCTTCTCGTTAAAGATGCTCGGGATAATGTAGTGTTCATTCAGCTCGTCCTCCGTCACGATCGACGCGATGGCCTTCGCTGCAGCAAGCTTCATTTCCTCATTGATGCAGCTGGCTCGGCAATCCAGCGCCCCGCGGAATATCCCGGGGAAACAAAGGACATTATTAATTTGGTTCGGATAATCGCTCCGCCCGGTTGCGAGCACACGCACGAGCGGTTCGGCAATTTCCGGATCAATCTCCGGCTCTGGATTCGCCATCGCGAATACGATCGGATCGGCAGCCATCTGCTGAATATCTTCGGCGGTCAGCACGCCCGGACCGGAAACGCCGATAAACACATCCGCCCCCTTCAGCACCTCGCTCAGGCTTCCTGTGCGGCGCTCGGGATTGGTGATCGAGGCAATGCGGTCCAAGGTCGGATGGTCGTAATGCACATCCGCGCTTAAAGCGCCGCAGCGATCCACGGCGATCACGTTCCGCACACCGGCAGCCAGCAGCATCTGAATGCAGGCTGCTCCCGCAGCGCCAACTCCGCACACAACCACATGAATGTGCTCCACGGTCTTTTGCACCAGCTTCAGCGCATTCAGCAAGCCGGCAAGAATGACGATAGATGTGCCGTGCTGATCATCATGGAAGACAGGGATATCCAGTTCCGCCTGCAGCCTGCGCTCGATTTCAAAGCATCTGGGCGAGCTGATATCCTCCAGATTGATCCCGCCGAAGGACGGCGATATCGCCTTGACAATCTGAATAATTTCTTCGGTATCCTTCGTCTGAAGGCAGACGGGGAAAGCGTTCACATCGGCCAGCTGCCGAAAGAGCATAGCCTTGCCCTCCATTACGGGCATGGCCGCTTCCGGACCGATATCCCCCAATCCGAGAACGGCCGTTCCATCGGTAACTACGGCAACCAGGTTTCGTTTGGCTGTGAGCGTATAGGCCTTGCTGGGGTCCTCGTGGATTGCCATGCATACTCTCGCGACGCCCGGCGTATACACCCGCGACAGGTCCTCACGGTTTTTGATAGGCGCTTTGGGCGTCACTTGAATTTTGCCGCCCAAGTGCGCGAGAAAGGTGCTGTCCGAGGCATGGATAATCCGAATCCCCTGCATGGATTGAATCGAATCCTCAAGCTGCTTGTAGCGATCCACGTTCAACTGCACCGTAATATCGCGTACCGTCTTGGCTTTTCCTGCTTGGATCACATCGACCGCCATAACATCCCCGCCAATGCGGCTGACGGCTGTGACCACATCTCCGAACGTCACCTGGCTTTTGTCAATTTCCACCCGGAATATGACATTGGTACTAATCGACAAGCTGATCCCTTCTTTCCAACTATAAGTTCGTTTTTATCATGCGCCGATTCCGGATCAGAAAAACCCTTGAGAATTCAAGGGGCCTTTCCGCATACACCTATTGTTCCTCCGTATGCTCCGTATCATGTCCCTACTCTGCTAGACCAACTCGCAAAACCGCTCTGCTCGCGGGATGTCTTGCCCGCCTTTCTCATAGCTCTCATTTACAATTAGGGACCGATGCTGGGCATTATTATTGCTTTCCGGGATTATAAGGCTTGGCTTGGCTTTTCCGATTCAACCATATCCTGGCTGTCCCCTTCAGCGGTAGTGCGGCTGCCGGCGCAAGACTCATTGGTCTGGTTCCTATCGATTTTACGCTCGATGCCTGGAGCAAGACGCTGGAGAGCGGAAACTTCCTGAAATCGCTGTGGAAGTTTGTCCGTACTGCGCTTGGCACAATCATCATCATGACCTGCCTGACGCTTGCCGCTTACGCTCGATATAAGGAAGAGACAGCTTTCGAGAGGCGGACATTCTACATTTATTATCTCATCTTCATCATGCTACCCCGAGGAACTAGCCAATATGAACGAACGCACGGGCACCCATACGTATATCCGCTTGCATGCCTATGAGAAGTTCCACCCATACGAATAAAGGAAGAAATTGGTCTTGTTGTGGCTGAAGCGGTCGTTGGCAAGGAAATAGCGGAAAAAAGCGGACTTTTTCTCAACCGGACAGCTTGAACAAAGACGAAAATGCCCGAATAAAGCCAATAAATTCCGCTGTACGCACACGATTCCCCAGTGATTGCACGATAGAAACCTTTTTTCCCGCTATTCGCACGCTTCCCACTCGACTCCCACTCGGACTCGCGCTCGAATGGCGCACCAATAGCGCCCATTCTGCACTTGGTTCGCGCTCCTTCCGCGTGTGCTGGCGCAGCAGGCTGAATTGCTCGGCTATCCCTTGTCGCTTCCCCATTCAGCGTCGGCAAGCATAGCTCCACTTGATCCAACTGCGGTAAACCGGATCGTCCCAATCACATGTACCAAACTTGACCTGTTCGTACAATCCTTTCTAAGGCGTCTCCATTGCAAGGGGTGGCAAACAATCTGGCATGACCCGCCCGATGCATCGACCTGAAGCTTCTTAACTCCACACCTCTGCCAGGTTCACGCCGTATCCGCTTCTTCCCTGAACAGCTTCTTCCTCTTCCAGCCACCGTAACGATAATAGGCGCTGGCGATCAGGCTGCTGACAACGAGACTGATTCCCATGCCGATCGCAATGCCGTGACTTCCCCAAAGCGCAGCGCACAAATACGTGAGCGGGAAGCGGAGAATCCAGAAGGATGTCAAATTCAGCGCCAGCACCGGATACATGGCTCCCGAAGCGCGAACGATCCCGTTCAGTATAAAGTTAATGCCGAGAAACGGGTAAAACCAGCAGATGATGCGCAAATAGTCAGTGCCGAAACGAACGGCATCCGGCTCTTGAATGAACAGCGATACGGCCCACTCCGCAGCAAAAAAAAATGACCACCGCGATAGCCAGCATCAAGAACAGGTTGTAAAGGACGCCGTACCGGGCAATTCGGGAAACGCGTTCCCAGCGGCGTATGCCGATATTTTGCCCGGCCATGCTGTTCACAGCCGTCCCCAGCGCCTGCGCCGGCAGCATGATGACGCTGTCCAACCGCTGCGCCGCGCTGAAGCCCGCGACAACCTGCTCGCCGAAGGAGGTCACGACACTCATAATGGCAGCTGCCCCCGCAGAAATGACGGCCATCTGCAAGCCTGCAGGTATGCCAAGCCTCAGAATAAGCGCGATCTCCTCTCTGGCAGGCAGGCGCGGCCATGTAAAGGGCGCGAGCCTTTTGGACAGCACGACAAAAAGGCCGTAAAGAAAGGCCAGACCCTGAGAGACAATGGTCGCTGCAGCCGCGCCTTGAACCCCCCAACCGAAACCAGCGATGAACAACGGGTCAAGCATCGCATTCAGCACGACAGCAGCCATGACGAAATGCAGTGGCGTCCGGCTGTCGCCGAGCGAGCGCATCACCGTACCGATAAAGTTGTAACCGAACAGAAACAAGATGCCAAGACAGTTAATCTGCAAATACACTCTGGCGTCGTGCAGCATATCCGCCGGTGTGCCGAGCAGCCGCAGCAAACTGTCAGCCGACACATAGCCAAGCAAACCGAGCGCAGCAGACAGGAGCGTCATCAGCACGACGAACGCGTTCAAGTACCGGGCCAAGCCGGACTCATCCTTTTTCCCCTTTTGCTGGGACAGAATTGTGAGCGCTGCATTGTTCAGACCGATGATAAAGGAAAGAATGGTAAAAATCACTACACTCGACACGGCGACAGCTCCGAGCGCCGAAGCGCCGATCAGGTTGCCCACCCAGAGGCTGTCGACGAATTGGTAAGAGACTTGTAGCAGATTGGTCGCCATAATCGGCAAGGAAAAGACGACCAGCTGTCTCCAAAGCCCGCCTTGCGTAAAATCATGCTGTTTCATCCTATGCTCCCCTGTACGTTCTGCGAAATAAGGAAGGCTCCCTCCGTGACAGAGCGAGCCATTCTTCTCTTATGATACCCCTTGCGAGATGGTTTTCCAAGCAGGAGACGCATTCGCCGCCAAGCCTAACGGGAATTAGGCCACATTGTCACCCCTGTTGATACTCATAGGAAATAGGATCGGTGCGCTTGGATTTGTTCTGACATTGTGGAGAACCATTCCCTTTCATCTTCAAACCGGACACCATTGTTCCGCAAATCAAGGCAACAAGCAAAATCCAAGGCTTGGTTCTCACTAGCGACCGTTTTTTATGTCCATCTCCTCGGCCGCTTCCAATCAACCTTGCGCCGCTGCTGACTTTGCCGTTGGGAAATGCAACATAAACGACATGGATGACCGTTATAGGGCATATGGAGCGTTTTTTCACATTGTGCCGGACGCGGATGTCCGTTAGCGCTGAATGGACCGGTCAAAACGATGCTTTTTGGCCTCTAATGGACATGAGCGACCGTTAGAAAATCGAAAGTACGTTTTTTCCGCTCTATCGGACATGGATGACCGTTACAGATTCAACCAGCTAGTGCGGTCATCTATCTGCTCGCACCTCCGCTATCTTTCTGCCCGACTCTAGCCGCTTTTTTTAGCAGATATGTAGCAGATAAGCAGCAACAAATTCCCCCACAAATAATACATCATTTCAGTCAATATGCTCTTTGAACAACTGATCACAAACGATGTAAGGCTTAAAATTCAGATCGAAAATCGAATGGCACACTCATCGCATGACCCACTCCACGATATCTTCCAGAGCTTGGCGCGATTTCGGGCGGGGTTCGTTGACGCGGTACCCGAAGGCTGCCATGCACGATACGCCGAAATGCTCAGCATCCAGGACGCCTTCCTCCTGCAGCAGCTGCTCCAGCTTCTCGCGGTGAAAGCCTTCGATCGGACACGAATCAATGCCAATTAGCGCGGCGGCCGTCATCATGTTGCCCAGCGCAATGTACGTTTGCTTGCAGGCCCAATCGAACATGGCCCGCTCACTCTCGGTCAGCTTGAAATCCGACTCCTGAAATTCCTTGTACATGCCGCCAAGCGCTGTGACAGTATCTTCCGGAATGCGATGCACATTCCGCATCATATGCTGGACATGCGCGGAGTTGTACAGCAAGTCATTCTGCTTTCGAGCCAGCAGGATAACAAAGTGGCTCGCTGTAGGCAGCTGCCCCTGCGCCCCCCAGGACACAGCTCGAATCTTCTCCCGCAATTCCGGGCTTTGCACAACGACGAACCGCCACGGCTCCAGCCCGACCGAGCTCGGTGACAGCCTGCCTGTTTCGAGAATGAAGGCAAAATCATCTTCTGAAATCTTGCGGTCCGGATCAAATTCCTTGCATGCATGACGAAAATGAAAGGCATCCAAAATTTCCTGCTTCTTGCCGGCTGCAATGTTGACCTCGCTCATCACATTCATCCTTCCTCCGTATGGTTTCTTCTTCAGGAGTCCCTCTCAGATTTCCAACTCCTTACTGTAATCCTATCGAATACAGTTGCCGATTGCAATCCTCCGCTATGCCTGCATCCAACGTCCTCTATTGCTCCCAAAAAAAGAATAGACGATTCCTTTCCGTTGAAGTAGTCTATAGATAAGATGCACCCGCAGGACGGACAATCATGATAAAAAAACGACTAGCATTGCGGCCCGTTGATGCCGAGGCTAGTCGTTTCTTGATTTGCTGCCGTCAAGTCCGAGAAAGGAGCTGGTTGTCTGTGACTCCCTTTACCGAGCGCGTAATCGCGATCATTCAAGGCATACCCGAAGGCGCTGTCATGACCTATGGACAAATTGCCGCGCTGGCCGGGAACCATAGAGCGGCTCGGCAAGTGGTCCGCATCTTGCACTCCTCAAGCCGGGCTTACGCGCTGCCCTGGCATCGCGTGGTCAATGCGCGGGGCGAGATTGCGCTTCGGGAGGATGCTGCGCGCAATGAACAAGCTTCCTATCTGGAAGCGGAAGGCGTGGCTGTTGATGGCAGGGGAAGGATCGATTTGGAGAAGTATCTCTTCACCCCTGATGACTCGTTCGGCTGAAACCCCCGGTATATCTGCACACACGCTGGACGGGCAACCCTGTTCGCACAAGTACAATTGTTGAAGCGGCTTCAGCCATCGTGCCTATCGCTTGCATGTCGGGCAAGCAGCTGAATCGTTGTATCATCCATCGGCGGATTGTGCAGGCCTGCCCGGACATCGCGATAATAGCGCTGCAGCGGATTGGCCGCCGACAGGCTGCGGGCGCCGACCACGCGCATTGCCAGATCGACAACGTGGATCGCTGTGTTCGTCACCTTCAGCTTCACCGCGCCTAAAGCAGGCGACAGCCGCTCGCGTTCGTCGTCGGAGCTTTCATCCCACCTGCGGGCCACCTCGTACAAGAAGGTGCGGACGCTCATCAGCTCCAGCTCCATCTCGCCGATCTTCTGCTGTACGTTCGGCAGGTCAATGATGCTGCCCTCAATGCTATTCGGCGAATAGGACTTCGCGAATGACACTGCATACGATTGGGCTGCTTGGGCAATGCCCATATAGCAGGCCGGAATATGCAGCAGCCAGCCGTTCGCCCGACGCGATCCTTTGTCAAAGCGCTCTACCAGATAATGCTTCGGAATCCGCACCTTATCCAATACCAGATCATGGCTGCCGCTGCCCCGCATGGCGATGCTGTCCCAGGTTTCCTCTATATGCAAGCCAGCGACCTTCCTCGGCACAAGAAAGCCCGCCTTGTCGTCGCTGTCCGCGATTGCCGCGCTCACGATAAAGTAATCCAGAACCGGAGACATGGTGGTGAACGTCTTCCTTCCGCTGATGATCCACTCGCCCCCTTCCAGCTTTGCGGTTGTCTGGGGCTTGCCGCCCCGCGTAGGACTTCCGGTCTGCCGCTCGGTCGATGCGCCATTCAGCAGAGCGCCGTTCAGCACCTCTCCGCAAATATGCGCGAACAGCCCCTCCTCCCACATTTTCTTTTCCGCCAAGTTTTTCATAATGCCCATATGCCAGCCTATCGAAAGAGAGGTCGAGCCGTCCCCCTCCGCGATCTTCTCTTGGAGCCGCACCATCTCATATAGCGAGATATCCTGACCGCCGTATTCCGCCGGAACCGTCAGTGAGGTGTAGCCCGATTGCTTCAAGTCTTCGATGTTCTCATAGACAAAGCGGTTTTCCTCATCGGCTGCAGACGCCCTTTCAGCGAACCTTCGCGCAAGCTCATCCATCATAGCCAGCTTGTCGTCAAGGGCGGGCAAGTCTTGAAATTTCATATCCATCCCTCCAAGTTTATACTAATACATCGTTCCCCAACTCGGACGGTTCCGCGCTATCTCCATAAAAATACCATCAATTCTTTTTCCACTCCCTTATAAATCACTCCAATTTCGTCCATATTGTTATTGATAAAAAAGGAGGCAAGGATTGACATGAACGAGAGCCATGAACCGACCAGCCAGCCGGAGAGTACCGATACGCTCACCAATCGTCAAGGTCACCCCGTCACGGACAACCAGAACGTCCGGACGGTAGGCAACCGTGGCCCTACCACGCTGGAAAATTACGACTTCCTGGAGAAGATCAGTCACTTCGACCGAGAGCGCATCCCCGAACGGGTCGTGCACGCGCGCGGCGCGGGCGCTCACGGTTATTTCGAAGCTTACGGTACGGTTGGCGATGAACCGATCTCCAAGTATACCCGTGCCAAGCTGTTCCAGGAGAAAGGCAAGCGCACCCCGGTATTTGCACGGTTTTCGACTGTGACTCATGCATCGGGATCGCCCGAGACGCTGCGCGATCCGCGGGGATTCGCCCTTAAGTTTTATACAGAGGACGGCAACTGGGACCTGGTTGGCAACAACCTGAAGGTGTTCTTCATCCGGGACCCGCTGAAATTCCCGGATTTGATTCATGCCTTCAAGCCGGACCCGGTTACCAATGTGCAGGACGGCGAGCGCATCTTCGATTTCATCTCGCAGTCGCCGGAAGCGATGCACATGATCACCTTCCTGTTTTCGCCATGGGGCATCCCCGCCAATTACCGGCACATGCAAGGGTCGGGCGTGCATGCGTACCGATGGGTGAATGAGGAAGGCAAGGCGGTGCTGGTCAAATATCACTTTGAACCGAAGCAGGGAATCAAAAACTTGACGCAGCAAGAGGCCGAGTACATCCAAGGCAAAAATTTCAACGTGGCCACTCAGGACTTGTACGAGGCTATCGAACGGGGAGACTACCCGGAGTGGGAAATGTACGTCCAGATCATGAGCGATGAAGAGCATCCGGAGCTGGACTTCGACCCGCTGGACCCGACCAAGCTGTGGTACAAGGAAGACTATCCTTGGCTGCCTGTCGGCAAGCTCGTGCTTAACCGGAACCCTGCCGATTACTTCGCAGAGGTCGAGCAGGCGGCGTTCGGCACCGGCGTGCTGGTAGATGGACTCGACTTCTCGGACGACAAGCTGCTTCAGGGCCGGACGTTCTCCTATTCGGACACCCAGCGCTATCGCGTTGGCACGAACTACTTGCAACTGCCGATTAACGCGCCGAAGAAACCCGTCGCCACGAATCAGCGCGGCGGGCAGATGGAGTATCGGGTGGACAAGGGCGAGCATCAGAACCCGCACGTCAATTACGAGCCATCCATCATCGGCGGGCTAAAAGAAGCGACGCAGGCAGGCAAGCCCCATACCCCCTATGTTCAGGGAGAAGTGAAGCGGGAGGCAATCGACCGCACGAACAATTTCGGCCAGGCTGGCGAGACATACCGCCGGTTTCATGATTGGGAGCGGGATGAGTTAATCCGCAATCTGGTCAATACGCTGAAGCCATGCCGCAAGGAAATTCAGGAGCGCATGATCGAGCTGTGCACAGCCTGCGATGCCGATTACGGCAAGCGGTTGGCGGAAGGCTTGCGCGCCGGGAACGGTGCAGAAATGGACGACACGCATCGCGGTCCGATCGGCTCGACCGAGTCTGAATCCGCTGTGCGGCAGGCAGAGCAGATGGGCCATCCCTCCGATCCCTACTAATCTTGCCAAACATAGGGCAGGCAAGTCCATCCTGCGGATGGTTCATGCCTGCCCTTCCTGTTGTCCCAGACTAGCCCGCAGCTGCTGATAGCATGTCTCTGTCCGCTCGTGCGGACGCACACCGAGTTCAGACGCCAGAAGCGCCGAGAACTCCTCATAGTGCTGACGCAGTGCGTGACTGTCTCCCAGATAGGCATACGCCTCCATCATGGCCCGGCACAGTTCATCCGAGTAGGGCTCCTTCTGCTGAAGCGGCAGCAGCCTGCTCAGTGCCAATCGAGCCCGCCCTGTGTGAGTCTCATACTTTGCCGTGGCAATCACCGCCTGGGTGTAGAGCTGAACCAACTGGTCTCGCTTGGGCTTCGCCCAACCGTAATCATGCTCCTCCAAGTAATCCCCTTTGTATAGGGCGATCATGCGCTCGCAAGCTCCGCGCTCCTGCTCGCTGTTAACGGATTTGACCAGCGAAGCCAGTTGCAGAAATTCATCCACATCCGTCTGCCGACTGTCCAGGTTCAGGCGATAGCTGCCCAAGGAAAAGTCCAGGGATGACCCGGGAAACCCGTCTCGGATCAGCTTGCGGCTTTGCGAAACAGAGGTATGCAGATACGTCATCGCCTTCTCCGGATCTTGCTCCGGCCACAAGGTTTCCAGCAAATAGTCCTTGTCCATCCAGCTTCCCTTGTGATGAAGCAGAAGCGCAAACAATTCGCGCGCCTTAGCTGTACGCCATTTCACCGGAAGGCGCACGTTATCCCCTTCCCTGTACACGACCAAGCGTTTGAAGCACTGGATCACGGGCTCCTCCAAAGCTTGATCTGCAGCCTGCCGCACAGGCGTCCGCTGCGCCTCGGCCACAATGCGATCGATCGACTTGAACAGCCTTGAAGGCTGCACCGGCTTAAGTAAATAGTCCAGCGCGTGAACCTCGAAAGCTTCAACAGCATATTCCGCATAAGCCGTCACATAGACAATGCTTACAGCCGAATCAATGGTCAGTATGCATGCTGCCGCCTCCAGGCCATTCATTTCCGGCATGCCGATATCCAGGAAAACAACTGCAGGCCGGTCAGCGGCTTGCCTCATGTACTCCAGCCCCTCTTTCACCGTTGTGAAGGCTGCACTTACATGGATCCGCCCATCAGCTGCCAACAAGCGCTCCAAGTGTTGCAATGCCGGCTTTTCATCGTCAATCAATATCGCTTTCATGCGGACCTTCCCTCCAGCCTTTCTCTATTGGCGGCCGACGACCGGCCTTGGGCAGGGAAAACTGGACACTTGTTCCCCGCTCCTCGCTGCTGGTAATATGCAACCCGGTACTGTTCAACGCCAACAAACGCTTCTGAATATTTTTCAAGCCAACACTGCGGCCGGAGCCATGTTCAAATTGCACCTGCCGAACCAGTTCCTTCCGCATGCCGATCCCGTTATCCTCTACGCACACGTGGACCTCATCCTCCGACTCTTTAACGGAGACTTTCACCCTGCCCCCCGCTGCGCGTTTCATCAAACCGTGCACGATGGCATTCTTCACGATCGGCTGAATGGAAAGCGGCGGGATCAGAACCCACTGGCTGCTGCCCACCTCCAGCTCGAAATCAAGCCGTTCTTCGAACCTCGCTTTTTCCAGGGACAAGTATGCTTCCACCAGCTCCATTTCCTTTTCCAGCCGAATCAGTTGGTCCGTATTGTGGAAGGCAAAGCTGCTGCGCAAAAACCGGCTGAGATCCACAAGCAGCTCCATGGCCTTGTCCGGATGAACCGGACAGAACGAAATGATGGTATTCAGAGCATTGTAAAGAAAATGCGGCTTGATCTGCGCTTGCAGGAATGCCATTTGCGACCGCAGCGAAGCTTGTGCGGACCGACGCATGTCCAATAAGGTCTTGACGCGCGCCCGCAGCTCATCCGCATCGACCGGCTTGCTCAAATAGTCATTGACGCCGGCATGGAACGCGGTCTGTATATCCGCAGGACGGTTCTTCGCCGTCAGCAGCAGTACGGGGAGCTCTGACAAGGAGAAACGTTCTCTAATCCTCTCGCAAAGAGCAAGTCCCGACACATCCGGCATCATCCAATCGGCGATGACCAAATCAAGCGAAGGACCGGCTTCCGAGAGTGCCAGCCACGCTTCTTCGGCACTGGCAGTCGCTGTAGTGCGGATGCCGTCCAGAGAAAGCAAATTGACCAGCACCTGTACATTGACCGGATCATCGTCGACAAGAAGCACATGCGCTGGCTCTCCTTCCCGTTCTTCCTTCGGGGGATTGGCGATGAACGGGGCTGCCCCCGTATCGTCGGCAAGCAAAGGCGCCTTCTCCATAACCGCTTCCTCGGCTTCGACAGGCTCCGCTGCCGCTACCGGTATTGTGAAATGAAAGGCAGCGCCCTTGCCCAGCTCGGACTCCACCCAAATCTTCCCGCCGTTCAACTCGACGAGCTGCTTGGCAATGCTGAGCCCCAGACCTGTACCCTCATATTCGCGGAGTCCTGCACCGCTCGAACCGCTCTGGTCATAGGCCTGAAAAATCTGCTCCTGCTTATCGCGCGCAATGCCGATGCCAGTATCGGTCACGGAGACGCGGACGAACGCTCCCTCGTGCTCCGCCTGCAGGTGAATCGTTCCTCGTTCTGTGAATTTCACGGCATTCCCGAGCAGATTGAACAAAATCTGCCGGAGCCGATTTTCGTCCGCCTGCACCAAGGGCAGCCCGTTCGGCCAATCCTGAACCAAACGGACCTCCTTCCTCGTCTGCAGCAGCGCCACTACATCCACCACGGACTGGGCAACCGACGGCAAATGCACAGCTTGCCGATGCAGGATGAGCTCCCCATGCTTAAGCTTGGAGAAATCAAGAATATCCTCAACCAACAACGCCAACCGCCTGCCTGTAGAGGCCACCAGGGACAATTGCGCTGCCTGCGCTGCCGATACCGGTCCGGCCGCCCCCTGCTGCAAGGAGTAAGCCATATTGATAATGCCGTGCAGAGGCGTTCGAAGCTCGTGGGAAGTCTTG
The DNA here is from genome assembly GCF_018403685.1 of Xylanibacillus composti. NCBI lineage: Bacteria > Bacillati > Bacillota > Bacilli > Caryophanales > Paenibacillaceae > Xylanibacillus > Xylanibacillus composti. Next base: position 62,936 of record NZ_BOVK01000018.1, on the reverse strand, counting down.
GCAAGAAACTCATCTTTAAGTCCGTCCAATGTGAGCAGACGCTGCGACAGCTCCTCCGATTCCTTCGTGGTTTCTGCGAAGCGCTTCGCGTGCAGTAGCGCCTGCGCTGCTACGAAGAAAAACATTTCGAAGGGAATGAGCGCCGCGAATTGGGGCCTGCCCAGCAAGCTCATCATATGAAGCACAATGATAACGATGATGCTCAGTACGCTGACCGATGTAAGAAAGACATGACTTTGGCGGGTTCCCAGACGAGGCAGCATGCGCATGATCACATACCCGATTACCAGCAGGCCGCAGGTGATCACCATTCCTTCCCAGCTAGAGAATGTGAGCGTCGGCACCGCAATTCCGATTCCAATGAATGCCACGGTCGACAGCCGGACAAGGAGGAGCACCGGCCTATGTACCGCCCCCGGCAAGGCCAAATCAATGTAGCGCAACAAAAAATAATAGATCAGCGCCGAGGAAATCCACTGCATGCGGATGACCAAGCCGTAATCCAAGGAAGGAATCAGGAGATCGATGAGCTTCTCTCCATGGGTCAATACATATATAACTGCCCCAAAACTGAACATCCCCAAAAACAGGAGCGATCGTTCTTCTCTCCGAAGCCGGTATAGCGCAAGGAAGTAGCCTGCCGGGATGACCAGGCTGGCTACGGTCAGCACATCAGCGTATACAGCCCTTTCTCTGCTGTTCTGAATCGCCTTCGCTTCCCCGAACTGAAGCGTACCGATCATGCCGCCCGTACTGTATATGTAGTTGGACACCTGTACGATGATTTCCGCGTAATCGTCGTTTATCGGAACAAAGCCCGTGTAGGGAATGTTGCCCTGAAGCTTGCCGTTCGGTTCTGTGTCCGGCATACCGCTGGAGCCCGCCTCATGGCCGTTGACAAAAATCCGATTGGCCATGCGGATATTCGTCGTATGAACGCCGTATACAGCTTCTTTCGCCTCAGGAAGCATAACCCTCAGCCGAAATGTCCCGTACCCGGTTCCTTCGCCAGCCTCATTTAGATAACGATTCCAGGCTCCAGGCACGGTCACCAGCATCCCGTTGGCTGGTGCTGCCCGACCGCTGTCCGGGGCTGGTTCGAAATCTTCCGGCATCAACAGCTGGCCGCTGTAAAACTCCCACTCCCCATCGAGTCGTACTGTTCCAGCATGCAACTGCGAACTTCTTAAGTCCATCCAGCCGCTTTGCGCTTGGGGCTGCCTTACGTGGTCTTGATGAATGTAAATGAAGCCGAATATAGGAAAGACCACCATCATCATAGCCAGCAGCATATTGACTACATTTCGCTTCTCCATAGTTCCCTCTCTATGTCGTCTGAATCTTTGAAGTATAACCGATATTCCTCTGCATGCCTATCTCTATTTTTCAGAGAAAAGGCCTCCGCAATCGCCTGGGCGACCATGGAGGCCTCTTGGTGCATGCCTGTAATCTATTTGCTCGACTTAATCTCATGGTCCTGCGATGCTTCATGACTGTCCTTCGGCGCCCAATGGCGGGCAGGCACATCCGGCCAGATTGGCAATATTCGCCGTGTATATTCAGCTTGTTGTTTAGGCTACAGCCTCCTTCCTTTCCCGCCTAGAACTAGGACTTTCTGATCACTATAACAACGCTTTCTAAACCGATTCTGAACGGCTCCTGCACCTTCCCCGGCGGTTCCGACGCGCCTTCGATGCATTGAATAAAAAAGCAGCGTCGTCCCGATACACTCATGCGTATCGGGAGACCTCTGCCTGTCCGCTCTATCCTGACGCCAATAGCCATTTCCTTCTGGCTTCCCGGGCAGCCGCCACCATATTCGCAAGCGCTGCCTTTGTTTCCTCCAATCCTCTTGTTTTTAAGCCGCAATCCGGATTCACCCAGAACAATGCCGGGTCCAGCACTTGCAGCGCCCGTTCAATAATATCCATCATTTCTGCTGTGCTTGGCACGCGCGGGCTGTGAATGTCATAAACCCCAAGGCCTATGCCGTGGTCGTAGCCTTCCCCTTCCAGCTTCGCAATCAATTCCCCATGACTGCGGGACGTCTCAATAGAAATGACATCCGCATCAAGTGCGAGGATCGCGTGCAAAATATCATGGAATTCGCAGTAGCACATATGCGTGTGAATTTGCGTGGTATCCTTGACGCTAGAGGTAGCGATGCGGAATGCCCGGGTTGCCCAGTCCAGATACGACTCGCGATCTCGCTCCTTCAGCGGGAATCCCTCCCGCAGCGCCGGCTCATCCACCTGAATCATCTCGATGCCCGCCGCTTCGAGCGCCTCTACCTCCTGGCGCAGCGCCAGCGCAATCTGATTCGCCACTTGCTCCCGACTCCTGTCATCGCGCACGAATGACCAGCACAAAATGGTGATCGGACCTGTCAGCATTCCCTTCACTGGCTGGGAAGTGAGCGATTGTGCGTAGACGCTTTCCTTCACGGTCATCGGCTCCCGAAAAGCGACATCACCATAGATCACCGGCGGCTTTACGCAACGCGAGCCGTAAGACTGTACCCATCCGTTCTGCGTGAATATGAAGCCATCCAACTTCTCTCCGAAAAACTCCACCATATCTGTCCGCTCAAATTCGCCATGAACCAGCACGTCCAGACCGAGCTCCTCCTGAAGCCGAATGCACGAGGCAATTTGCTCCTGCAAGAATGACTCGTACTGGCTCTGATCCCACTCGTTTCTCCGCCAACGCAGCCGCGCCTGCCGCACCTCCGGTGTCTGCGGAAAGCTTCCAATCGTCGTGGTCGGCAGAACCGGCAGGCCCCACTTCTCCTGCTGCAGGGGAAAACGCTCCGCGAAGACCAGACTGCGCTTGTCCTGCAGCTTCGCCCACTCTGTCTGCCGGCTGACCACATCCTGACGGTTGCGCTGGGGCAGCGACCGGAACCGGTCGAGGTGCTGGCGGCTAGCCTCAAGTTCCCCTGCCGCCTCAGCGCTGTTCCGAATCGCTCTGGCCAGCAGCTTCAGCTCATCCAGCTTTTCATTGGCGAAAGCCAGCGCCTTGCGGATCACCGGGTCCAGCTTCTCTTCCGGCTCTGTAGATACAGGCACGTGCATCAGACTGCAGGAAGGCTGAAGGATCATCTGCTCGTAAGGAACAGACTGCGCCAGCGTTTCCACCAGCCTAAGCTTGCTGTCCAGATCCGCACGCCATATGCTGCGCCCATCAATGAGCCCTACGCCAAGCCGCTTGTCCCGCGGGAAGCCGTATCGGGCGATCGCTTGCAGATTGGTCTCACGGTCGTGCACGAAATCAAGTCCAATGCCATGAACGGGAAGCTGCACCACCTGTTCAAATCGGTCCACGCCCTCAAAGTATGTTTGCAGCATCACGTGCAATCCCGGCACCTCTTGTGCAATGGCCCGATAAATGCGCTCTACCTGCTCCATGTCCTCGTCACTCACGTCTGTAACAAGCACGGGCTCATCGATTTGCACCCAGTTCACGCCTTCCTGCTCCAGTTCCTTTAGCATTTGCAAGTATACGGGAAGGAACTGCCCGACCTTCTGCCCAAGCTCCGCTTGCTGGAAGCCTTTGGACAGCTTCAAAAAGGTGTACAGCCCTACAATAACCGGCTTGCCGGCAATGCCTGCGTGCTGCTTTGCGAATCGGTAAGCGGCCAGAGGCTTGTTCTCGGTCAGCGCTGGCGACTGGCCGCCAATTTCCGGCACGATGTAGTGGTAGTTCGTATTGAACCACTTCGTCATCTCACAAGCAGCGGCTTGCTTGCTGCCGCGCGCCATGGCGAAGTACGTGTCAAGAGACACCTGTCCTCCTTTATAAGCAAATCGTTCCGGCACAATGCCAAACATGACTGCCATATCCAGCATGTGGTCGTAGAAGGTAAAGTCGTTGACGGGAATCAGCTCAACTCCCTTGTCCTTCTGCAGCTCGAGCTGCTCCAGCCGAATGCGCGCCATTTCCTGCAAAAAATCCGTTTCCTCCAGCTTGCCTGCCCAATACGCCTCCAGCGCCTTCTTCCATTCACGCTGGCTTCCTATCCTCGGGTAGCCCAAATTGCCAATTGTCACCGTTTCCCCCATAGTCTATCTGCCTCCTGTTTGCTTTGGATTGGGAATTGTCCAATATCGTCGCCCAACTCCCTGCGATACCTGAAGCGGATGCATTCGCCATCCGCTCCCGCTGTCCGCATTTGGCCGCTAAGCTGCCTCAGCGTAACTTGAATCAACAAAAAAAGACGTCTATCCCCGTAGTCAAGCAGGGGAAAGACGCCCATTCATCTGTTATGTGGGTTGCCGTCTAACACCTCCCTATCTCCCGTAGGTAAACCGCCTGCGGCAGGGCAGGGAGCGAGTTCGCTCCCCGTCTTGCGCAGGGCCATACCAATACCGGCACTCGGCTGCGGCATTGGTCTAGCAGTGTTGTCCAAACAGGCAGGTCTCCTGGCTTGCAGTGTCTTCATCGGCAGCTGCCTTCCCGGTTACTTCCGTAACCAGTGGCATGAAGCTGCGACTCCTCTGTCACAGTGGCGGGACCGCGTCGGATTTGCACCGAACTTCCCTATTAAGCTGGCTGAACACTCGCTAGTTCCAGCCAGCACCTGTTTGCGCTGGTATTCCGTTGTGTGCCGCTGTTGCGATGTGGAAAAAGCCGCGGCAGACCGCCTTACAAGTCGAATTGAAAATCTTCGTCCTTCAATGGCTCCACATGGATCGTTCGCACGTAACCGTTGCCCTTGGTGGAAAAAAAGTCATGCTGGCGGGTATGCGTGCTGATGCCGTTTTGCACAATCGGGTTGATCTCCTCATCCGGGAACATCGGCTCCCGCCCAAGATTGCTCAGCGCCTTGTTGGCATTATAGCGGAGGAAGGCCTTCACCTCGTCAGTCAAGCCGACAGCCGCATACAGCTCCTCCGTATATTGCTCTTCATTGCTGTGCAGGTAACGCAGCAGCCCGAGCAGCGTTTCATCCGCAGAGGCTTGCTCGTCCTCGTCCAGCTCCGCATACACCTCCTGGGCCAACACCCCGACATAAAGACCGTGAATGCTCTCGTCCCGCAGAATGAGGTTGATGATTTCACCGCTGCTTGTCATCTTGCCTTGTCCCGCCAAGTACAACGGATAGAAGAATCCGCTGTAGAACAGGTAGCTTTCCAGCAGGACAGAAGCCGCCATCGCTAAGTAGAGATCCTTCTTCGTATGGATGGCGCTATAGTATTGAGCAATCGTCTCTGCTTTCACTTGCAAATGCCGGTTTTCCTCCACCCAACGGAACACCCGATCAATCTCTTCGTTGGATACCAAGGTGGTAAAGATGCTGCTGTAGGATTTGGCATGAATCTGCTCCATCATGCCCATGAAGCCGAGCACGGCCTTGCGCTGCAGTCCGTCCACATGCTCCAGAATCTTCGGCATGCCGACGCCGCCCTGCACGGTATCCAGCAAGGTCAGACCGCCAAGCACCTTGATGTACAGCTCTTGCTGCGCTTCGCTCAAGGACAGCCACGCCATCTTGTCATCAGACAGCGGTATTTCCTCTTCTGTCCAGAACTGCATAATATTTTGGTTCCAGAAGGTCAGACTGAAATCATCGTCCGGCCGATTCCAGTTCACTGCTTTCATCGTCGCACATCCCCCTATTCATCGGCTGCCTAGACGGAACAGCTGACGCATTCCTCGACGGACAGATGGTTCGTCCGCGTGTAATAAAGTGACTTCAAGCCTTTTTTCGCGGCGTAAATATAATAGCGGGCCAACTGCCGGGTCGAAATATCGCTGTTGACATGCAGGATGGTGGACACGCCTTGATCGATATGCGCCTGAATTTCTGCAATCAAATCGAGCATCTTGAACGGGTCCATCTGGTACGCCGATTTGTAGTAGAAAAAGTTGTCCGCGCTCAAATACGGCATCGGGTAATACGTTGTCGAGTTCGCATAGGTCCGCGTTTCAATCGGCTGCACGATCGGCATGACGCTGGATGTGGCGTTCTGCACATAGGAGATGCTCTGTGTCGGCGCGATGGCCAGCCGGTATGCATGATACAGGCCATACCGGGCAACCTCCTCCTTCAACCGTTGCCAATCTTCCGGCCCGGGAACAGCGATGCCCTCGAACAGGCGCTTGACCTTGTCTGTCGCCGGACGGTAATCGTTCTGCTCATAGCGGGCGAAGTATGTGCCATTCGCATAATCCGACTGCTCGAAGCCTGCAAAAGTCACACCGCGCTCACGGGCAATGTCCATGCTTTTTTCCAGCGAGTAAAAGTTCATCATCATAAAAAAGGTGCGAGCGAAGTCCTTCGCTTCTTCGCTGTCATAAGCAATCTTGTTCTTCGCCAAATACCCATGCAGATTCATCGCGCCGAGCCCGACAGAGTGCAGCTCCCGATTGGCCTTGACGACGCCCGGCGCGTTGGCGACCTCTGTCATGTCGCTGACCGCTGTCAAGGCGAGCATGCCTTCATGCACCGACTCTCTCACCTTGCGACGCTCCATGACATTGGCAATGTTGAGGGACGCCAGATTGCAGCTGATGTCCCGACGGATTACATCCGCTTGTCCGTAATCGCCGATCTCGGACGTCTCCTGCAGCTGGAAAATTTCCGTGCACAGGTTCGACATCTTGATGGCGCCCAAGCTGCGCAGGGCATGAGCCTTATTCGCATTGCTCTTGTTCATGATGTAGGGGTAACCGGATTCCAGCTGGACGGCGGCGATTTTGGTAAGCATGTCGCGCGCGCTCATGACAGCCTTCTTGCGCACCCGGTCATCCGCCAGCAGCTGATCGTACATCTCGTCCATATCCATATCGTCCATATGTATGCCATAAGCTTTGTAAATGGAATAAGGCGCAAATACATGAAGCGGTTTGTTCTCTTCCGCAAGCTTATAAAATTTGTCCGGCACGATCAGCCCGATCGACAGCGTCTTCAGGCGAATCTTCTCATCCGCATTAATCTTCTTGCTGTCCAGGAATTCCACGACGTCCCAGCCGAAAATGTTATAGTAGGCCGCACCCGAGCCTTTGCGCTGCCCCATCTGATCCGCATAGGAGAAAGCATCCTCCATCAGCTTCAGCACCGGCATGATGCCTTTCGCCGCGCCCTCAACTTCCTTGATCGGCTCGCCGCGCCCGCGCAGCTTCGACAGATTGACGGCTACCCCGCCGCCGATCTTGGAAAGCTGCATGCATGTGCCCAGCACATAGTTGATCGAGTTCAGCGAATCGTCCATCTCCAATAAGAAGCAGGACACCATCTCGCCGCGTCGGCTTTTGCCGGCATTCAGGAAAGTCGGCGTAGCCGGCTGCAGCCGCTGTTCCATCATGGAGGAGACGAGCTCCCGGGCAATGGCTGCATTCCCGCGGGCTAGATGGAGGGCAACGATCGCAACCCTGTCCGGAAAGTGCTCCAGGTAGTAGGCGCGGTCGTTGCTTCTCATCGCGTAATCGTTATAAAACTTGGAGGCCGCCATATAGGAGGCAAACTGGAACGGATAGCTGTGCGCCAAAGCGTAGATGTCCTCGACTTCCTCCGGCGAATAGTATTCATAGACATTTTCATAGTAATTGTTCTCGATCATATATTTCATCTTGGCCGCCGTGTTCGGGAACGAAAGGCTCTTGCTGCGCACCTCTTCCATGTACACTTCTACGGCCTCGCGGTCTTTGTCCAGCTGGAAAAATCCATTTGGATCACGCTGCATGATTCGATTGTTCAGTTCAATATGCCGCAATGCTGCTCACTCCTTGTCTAAACTGATCCACATCCTGGCGGGTTCCGGAAAGCTCGAACTTGCTGACGACAGGAACTCCGTACAGCTCTGCAATGCGATCCGCGCTGGCCGCGAACCGATCACCCCAATTGCGGTTGCCGCTTGCCGACACTCCGCGCATGCGACGATAGTTGCGCTTCAAAAAAGCATCGACCTTGTCCGGAACTTGGCCGAAGCCGGTCGTATAGGTCACCAGCACAAAGGGCTCGTCCAATGACAGTTGATCATCGATCTGAACAGCGGGCATATTCAGCTTTGCAATGAACCGGCGCACGTTGCCAGTCCTCGAATCATAAGCAATCAACATCGCAGTTTGTCCCCTTTCGTTCCTCTCGCATCCTGGTGCTCGTTCTCCCTTGACCCCAACGACTGCTCTTGGCGCGTGCTTCGTCAGCCAAGGAGCTTATGTATGCCGACCCGTCATGTTTCTTTGTGCCGCCAGCACTCGCATGCTGACGGAAGCCATCAAAAAAGGCGCATACGGCCAACAGAAGGGCCGAATGCGCCAATTGCGGGCAAACCATGTCACAAGCCACACAAAAAGGACAAAGCGGACACCTTCCTGTTCACCGCAGGGTCGTGTCTAACATGGACAGGCAGGTCTCCTGGCTTGGGCATCAACATGTCCGTTCCCCTTCCCAGCTTGCTTCGCAGCCAGTGGCATGTTGAACGAACACTCCGCTTATACAGTGGCGGGACCGCGCCGGATTCGCACCGGACTTCCCTATTAAGCTTTTCATTCGATCGAATGAAAAAACACCTGTACATACTATATATAGTTGGTAATTAACAATCTATATCAAGAACTTGTATTTGTCAATGAAAAAACTAGCGGAAGCGAAGGGAACGTCATAGCCAAATCTAGCGGTTAAGACAGGGTAACTTTCTTCTCTATGCTGCGGCCATCTGTCAAATGCACGACCGCCTTCCATTCCTTGTCTTCCTCTGTCATGACCCAGGCGTCCTGAATCCAGGTCGTCTGATTGCGAATCATGAACGGCTCGTTGAAAGCCAGGTCCACCAGCTCGCCATTGCGGAAAAACTCCACATAATCGATCCGTTCCGGGTAGAGACTGGCGAGGCGAATCCAGCGCTTGTTGTCCACGGTCATATGCGGCTCAAAGCCCTGCAGCACAAATTGTTCCTCCTCTTCGAGCGGAGGCAGCTCAATGCCCAGTCCGGCAGCCATCCGCCGGGCGAAGAACGTGTCCTCTCCCTCGGTAATGCCCCAATCGGCAGGCGGCTCCTGCTTGGTCAGATTATTGTAATATCCCCAGGACGTAGCGGTCTTGTAGGCGACTTCCATCATGCCGATGCACGGTGAATCTTCATTGCACACAATGGGCTTGTTCATCTGCCAGCCTCTCACCTTTTGGATCATATTGTAGTATTCCTGACGCGTGCAATTATTGGCGTGAATCAGGATGACATCGCTGGCTCGCGCCACTTCTTCATTCGTCGCGCCGCCCATCAGGCTGGAGCCTGTCGGCATGCCGCCCGAGCTTTCCCTGGCCAGTTCGATTAAATACGCCATCCCCTGATGCGAGCTGATGATCGGATAGGCGAGGAAGCCGGCGATCTCATATTCATTCGCCACCTCAATGATTACGTTCGTATATCCGCCCTTCTTCAGGATGCCGCAGGCGGTCTTGATCGCGTTCCGTACGGCCTCCCCGTCTCGCAGCCGATGAATCTGCGCCTGATAGAACAAACTGACAATCACGACCATGCCGATCTCGTCGGCCGCCTTCAGCAGCCGATGCAGCCGGGCTTCATACGCCGGGTCGAAGGAAAGGCCGTCTGCGCTGTACGGATTGTTGTCGATCGAGGACCAGTCCTCAATCGTGAATACGGGGCCTCCCCCCTGCAGGCCAACTGTGATTGCCCGCAAGCCGTGCGCGTACCATTCCGGCAGAGCCGCAATCAGCTCGTCTGTGTGCAGATCCGGATCAAACGTCTTGCGTCCGAATCGCGCGAACCGCTCCTGCTGTGCCCGATCATCGAACACCCCCTGGATGAAACGGGCGTTCATAAGAAGCCCATGCGTGGAGGCCGGACTGTTCGGCAGCTCGGAATAGGTGAGCCTGCCGTTGATCAGAAATTTCTCGCCGCTGATGCTGAGTTGTGTGTTTCCCATGTGAATTCCGCCTTTCTGTAATGGAAGGTGTGTGCGTATTGCTTCTTGCATTGGCGCTGCTTGCCAAGCATGCCTGGATGCGGCCTGCCGCGCAAACAGGCTGCGATTGGATACATTGTATACAATGGTGGGCGCCTAGGGGGGAGGTTGCGTCCCATACTCATACGAGCTCTTGCTCGGGGACTTCACCTCCCTGTTGCCAAGCATGTTGCTTCCGCTGTCAGGGTGAGCATTGGTACCGCGGTGTCTGCCGGGGTCAGGCCTATCCATCCGACCAACCGGATTGTCGGATAGTCGGAATGGCTTTGCGGAGGTGCTCAATCATCAGCTTCTCTGCCTGTTCCTCATTCCGCTCTTCGAGTGCGTCCAGAATGGCCAGATGCTCCGGATATGTTTCCTCGGGAGAACGAATAATTCCCTTGCTGAAAGCCAAGGCAAACACTTGCGTCTGCGTGAAATTTTGATGCAGAATTGGATTGCAGCTCGCTTGCACCAACCGCGTATGGAAGTCCACATCGGCCTTGCGGTATGCCTCCAGCTCGCCATGTTCTTTCCACTTCTTATAGGCCGATGTGATTAGCGTCCGCAAATAGACAAGCGTAGCTTCGTCCATCATTTGCGCCGAGAGTCGGCACGCCAAGCCCTCCAACGCCGCTCTCACTTCCCACACGGAGATTAGCAGCCCGCTCGAAATCCGGCGGACAACCAGCCCTTGCGGCGTTGACTCGAGCAAATAGTCTCTCTCCAATTGAGCCAGCGCCCGGCGCAGCGGTGTCCGGCTAACCCCGATCCGGCGGGCAATCTGATCCTGGATAATCAGGTCGCCCGGCTTCAGCTCTCCATTGATAATGAGTTCCTTCACCTCGTTATACACCTTGCGTTCCAAATACCCGCTGTTTGCTACTCGCGACACAAGCCCATCACCCTTCACCGCTCTAGTCTCCGCATTCCCAAATCCGAACCACCTGATATTGTGCTTCCCTTACCTTGCCTTGCGCCTAAGTGCACTGCCTGCATCTGTGACAGGTTCCGAGTGTCCGCGAAGCATCGAATAGTCGCTGATCCTGCACCCAGGGCCTGGAGGCGTGAGTCGCATGGCGTGCGCTTACTTAGAGCAGCATCGGCAACGGAAGCTAGGCTTGAGACAAGAACGCTAAGCCTAAGTCCAGTTTGGAGGCTTGGGACAAGAACGCTACGCCTAACTCCAGTTTGGATACCCAGTTTTGGGAAGTATGCTCTTGGCTCCGACTGCGCATGTTTGCATGCTGGAAGTTCGTGCTTGGTTCATGCAAAACATACGTGAAGTGCATGTACCATTCCAGGCTGCTAATCGGATGTTGATTCTATCCATTGTATACAATGGGAAGTTGCAACCATTATAGGCATAACACGCAGGAAGCGTCAAACGAAGTGCGCTCTTACTCCCGCCTGCCGCTATCATGTAGGACGCGCCTTACCCTTGCTCGTTGCATATGGCGATGCCAATCCCATGCGAGGGCGGATCATGGTCAGGAATGATACCTCTACCAATAATTAATGGTAGCGAATACATAAAATTAAGCAAATATAAGCCGATTTCGTCAGTTTATTACCCAATTACTATTAATAATAGATACGAGCGTAATAGTTAATGGTAATTGGGTAATAATTCGCCTGTATCCCTGCCCCATGCCAGCGAATTAGTGAAGTTGCTACCATTCATTTATGATACTGCTACTAATATGGTCAAGTATACGCGGCTTGCCCACTCTGGCAGGCTTATTCCCCGCTCCTTCTATACCCATTTGCAGTCCGGCAGCCGCCAATGATCTGCTGACAGCTTGCCGAGAAGCTGCCCGACACGACAATAAGTGATGGACGAAGCACCGCCCTGCGGCCTTTGCGGCCTTTGCGGCCCTTGTGTCCCATGCATCCCTTGCGTCCATGCGGCATCCATGCGCCCCTTGCGCCCCTTGCGTCCCATGCGCCCCTTGCATCCAGGCGGCCCAGCGCATTATAGCAAATGCATCTTGGCCTCCGCTTCATCCCAGGGCACTGTGTACCCGACTCCCTTCGCGCAGAAAATGGAGGATGAGGTGTACAGCGGATCGGCGTCCTTGCGGTAACCCTTGCGTTCGATCACCTCTTGTTCATTATGGCAGCGGTCGTAGCCGCCGAACGTCGCATGAAATGCGCCTTTGCCGTGCGTGATCGCCGCAAGCTCTGCGGCATACTGCATCATCGTGGCCACGGGGGCTCGTCCGGTAATGACCGCTTGATTGCCCACGGTCTCCGGCGGGTCGAATTGTCCGGCTGCCTGTTGAATGTCGGACAAAACCCTGCCCAAATGGTCCAGCTCAACCTTGATCTTGAATTGATAGTATGGCTCGAGCAAGATATTATCCGCCTTCTCCAAGCCTTGTCTGAGCGCACGAAACGTAGCTTCGCGGAAATCCCCGCCATGCGTGTGCTTGTTGTGGGCACGGCCGGTCAACAGAGTCACCTTCACATCGGTAAGCGGCGAACCGGTCAGCAAGCCATGGTGGTCCCGCTCGAACAGATGCGTTCTTACAAGGTTCTGGTTGCCGACACTCAGATCATCGGCATGACACGCATTCTCGAACACAAGACCGCTGCCGCGCTCCCCCGGTTCCAGCCGCAGGTGCACCTCGGCATAATGCTTGAGCGGTTCGAAATGGCCGTATCCGTTGACGGTGCTCAGAATCGTCTCCTTGTACAAAATTTCAGGCGCACCAAATCGCACGTTTATGCCAAACCGTTCCTGTACAAGCTGCTGCAGCACTTCCAGCTGAATCAATCCCATCACGTGGATATGGATTTCCTGCACGGTTTCTTCCCATACAACCGCAAGCGAAGGATCCTCCGCATCGAGTATGCGAAAGGCTTGAAGCACCTCCTTCACGTTCCATGGGGGATCGAAGATCACCTTAGCCTGCATGGTCGGGACCATCTCGAATTCCGCTTTTTCCTGATACACACCCAAGCCCTGTCCAACAGCGGCACCAGACAATCCGGCAACAGCGAACAAGGCCCCGGCCCGAACTTCATCGATCGCCTGATATTTGCTGCCGTTATAGAGCCGAAGTTGCGTCACCTTTTCACAAACACGGTCCTCTTCATACCCATAACAAAGCTCATCCCGCAGCCTCAGCTTCCCGCTTATCGCCTTGGTGAACGTCAGCCGATTGCCGTTCTCGTCATGGCGAATTTTATACACCCGGCCGCCGAACGGGGCCTGCTCATCATACTTGGTGTCTGCCAGCAGGTGGAGCTGATCCAAAAAATCCGTAATGCCCACATCCTGCAGAGCAGATCCGCATGCGCAGGGAAACAGACGATGCGCATTGACCATGCCCTGCATCGCCTGCAGTCCGAGCATGTAATCCGCAGCGCCTTCCAGATAGGATTCCAGAAGACGCTCATCCCGCTCAGCCAACTGCTCCAGCAATGAGTCGCCTATGCGTCCCTCCTCGAATTGTCCGGTAATCAGGCAGACATCCGGTGTCAAATGCGTGCGTATGTCTGCCAGCGCCTTTTCCATGTCTGCACCTGTACGATCGGTCTTGTTGAGGAAAAAGAACGTCGGCACCCTGTGCTTATGAAGCAGCTGCCACACCGTCTCCGTGTGCCCCTGAACCCCTTCGACGGCGCTCACGATCAGGATGGCGTAATCGAGCACCTGGATTGCCCGCTCCATCTCCGGCGAGAAATCGACGTGCCCTGGCGTATCAATCATGTAGTAGGTATTATTCCGGTAGGTGAAAACAGCCTGATCGGCGAACACGGTAATGCCCCGGGCCCGTTCAATCTCATGACTATCCAAGAAAGCATCCTTGTGGTCCACTCTCCCCCGCTGCCGGATGCTCTGTGTATGGTAAAGCAGCTGTTCGGCGAACGTGGTTTTGCCTGCATCCACATGCGCGAACACGCCAATTGTAATTTGCAACGGTTCCACCTCATTCCCTATTCCCTTGCTGGATCGCACCCGGCTGTTCATGAGCCGCGTGTGCGCCCCTAGTTGATTATAGCACTTGACAGGCAAATTGCAGGGGGTAGGATTTATGAGGTTGGGACGGATGCGTTTAACTATTCCTCCTCGGATTCCACATATGATTTGAGCATGGACAGCTTGTTTTCCCAGTAACGTTCATAGTAGGCCAACCATCGTTTGAGCTCCAGCAGAGGTTCCGGATCTAGTCGATAGCGCCTTTCCCGGCCGACCTTGCGCTCGCGAACGAGTCCCGCGTCGGCCAAAATGTGCAGATGCTTGGAGACAGCGGTTCGGCTGATTGGGAAATGGCTGCTGATTGCTGTCACCGGCATTTCCTGTTCATCCAACAAACGCAGCAACCGGCGCCGGGTAGGATCGGCGATGGCTTGGAACACATCCGGCTTCTCCGAACGGGCTGCTTCCATCTTACGCCTCCACCTGCTCGCCAAGCTTCTGCACGAGCCCGACCCAGCCCTGGTTCATGCGATCGCGCACCTCGCGATGGCTCTGTCCGAACTCGGTCACCTTGTCCGCATCCCATCCGCTGTGGATTAAGGTGAATTCCGTCTTCCCTCCGACATCCTTCAGCTCGAACGTTACCGTCCAGTCCTTTCCCCATTGAAACCTGACCAGACTTTGCGGCACAACCTCCAGCACCTTGCACTGCGACATACCGAAAGGACCGGAATCCATCTCGAATTCATATCCCGGCTCAGGCTTGAAATTGTTCGGCATGAACCATGCCGCAATCCCCTCCGCTGTTGCAACAGCGTCCCACACCTTGCTTACCGGGGCGTTGAACACCTGAGATTGGCGAATATCCGGTACGGCATTTGATTTGGAATCTGACATTTCTCCACGCTCCTGACTTGTAATTAGCTTGCATCACGAATAGTATGTCCACTATATCGCGAAACCAAAAGGTTTCATATAAGAGTATACGAAACCAAAAGGTTTCATGTCAAGAAACAGACCTGGCCTCCTCTATTCGCGCAGAAGGGGAGGCCGAAGAATAGTCGGGCCGGATGTCAGCAGCACCGTCGTCGGCAATGCGGTGAGAGGCAAATTGGCGACCGCTACATGATGCCGATTCTGATCATCGGCTTGATCTGTTGACCCTAGCGTCCACCACTTAGACTTAAGATAAATGTACCCACTTAAAAGAAAAGAGCCTCCTGATTTCTGATGAGAAATCAGGAGGCTCTTTCAATCCATTGATTCGTTTATGGCTAGGCTGTGAGAGTCACTCCATTAAGGAGAAACCCAGTGTTCGCCGCCTTCAGTGCGAAGCTTATAGGAATGATCAACCGACGCCTCCATAATGTCGCGGAAGGCCCAGTGACTTTCCTTTACATCTGGCCATATGGATGTTGGCGCGTTATACAGCGGTCCTCGCTCAAACAGCTGATTGATCAGCGTTACAGCTTCCGCACGCGTCAACAATCCGGCAGGTTTAAACGTGCCGTCCAAGTATCCTTCCATCCACCCTTCCTGGGTCAAAGCTGCAATAAAGCCGTGCGCCCAGTAGGTTGGCGAGACATCCGAATACGTAGTTTCCTCAGTTGCCGCTTGCAGGTTTAGATAGTTGAAAGCAAAGGCGGCCATTTCAGCACGTGTGATCATTTGATCCGGGCGGAAGGTTGCATCCGGATAGCCTGTCATCAATTCGGCAGCTTGCACCCGCTTAATGGCCGTTGCAGCCCAATGCGTGTCAGCTACATCCGAGTAACCTTCTCCGACGACTGAGCCTGCTGCGCCGAGATTGTCCAAAATCATCGCCAGCTCTGCCCGAGTCAACCCATTCTCCGGCTTGAAGGTACCGTCTGGATAGCCGTTCATATAGCTTTCATGACGGCCATCCGATGCCGTATGAACGATCGTGAAGGTACTGAATTTCGCAATGCCGAATTGCAGCCCCCATGTTCCATCGTTCATCCGTACCGGCTTGCCTTGAACTAGTGCCTTATCTCCATCAGTGTGCTCGATGAAGATGGACAGTTCACTCAGGAATTGCTCGCGCTCTGCCGCATCGCTCGGCAACTGGACATCGCGCAATGGGAGGATCAGAGTAACTGGACGACTGGACAAGTTCGTCTCGATGGTCATGGGACGCGTTACGACATATACTTCCTTGTTTCCAGCCATTTCACGAACAATCCGTTCCGTCGTTGCGCGTTCTTCTACTTCACTGCGCAAATTCGGATCTCTCACCGGCACAAGGCGGAAGTAGAATTCCTCTTCCAGTCCTTCCAAAGAAGTGCGCGGAATTTGGATTACGCCATGGTCAGTATAAATCTCCAGATCAATGCCGCTATCCTGCAAAATCTTCAACGTTTCCAACGGTATATCCACTTGCAATTCGCTCACTTCATCTTCTGGGTCAGGAATCACTATGCGAGCGATGCTTTCTCCAGTTTCAGCAGCCTTCTGCGCCGCTTCCTCAGCTTTCTCCGGCGTGAAGGCTACGCGGTCATGGATACTGCCGTTCTCTCTAGTGCGGTGGATATCGACTTTAACAATATCCGCTTCCTTGTCTCCGCCAATGATGACATCTACGGTCACAGACTCTGTAACAGGTCCGCCACCGCCGCTGCTTGCTCCAGAACGAATCACAGTGACCGTGTATTCGGTTACCTGTCCTGAGGAATCCGTTACGGTTACGAGAATCGTATTCGTCCCGACTCGAAGGCTGAAGCTCTCGCTGGCGTCGCCATTAACGACAGGTATGGCCTCGCCGTCGTTGATGCTCATCACGATTTGCGCTCCCGGATCGAGTGCAGTCGCAGTGAGGGCAATGCTTCTTACGGCATTCCCTACCCGAATTTCGTAGTCTTGTTCTTCCGCATCCGCATCAAAGGCCGGACTTAGTTGACCATGAGAAGATTCAAGGTTAATCAGCTTGCCTGTAGCACGCACGATGACAATCGTGTACTCCTCCAAAGGCGCAGTCAGATCGGTTTGGTCAAACACTTGCACTTTAATTTCATTCCGTCCTTCTTGAAGCTCTCCGAGGTTGCTCCAATCCCATCCATCCACGGAGTCTTTTACAACCTCCACGCCGTTCAACCATACTTTGGTGACAGTTTCTTCCACATTGTATGGAGTTGGAGAGATCGACACGCTTGTCACATCATTCGGTACTACCGCCAGGTAGCCCTCTCCATTACCGTTATTCTTATCCGGATCGAAGTCAGGCAGCAGCACTAGCGGTTCGCCATTCAGTTCCAAACCAAATTCAGAAATCTTCCCGCTTACCATCGGTATAGTAGAAAGGTTGATATTGCCCAGCTCATTGTTCACATTGCCCGCTGCAGCAATATCGCCCGCGGTTTCATCGTAAGCGAGCTCATCCCCCGCCACGTAAGGCGCATCAAGGCGAACGGTGATTTCATCGCCAGCCCCATTGCTTCCGACATAGTAGACTGGCTTTTTGTCATCGCCAACAGTCAATCCGGCAATCGCTTCCCCCGGGGCCAAACCGTCAGTGGCGATCGGCATATTGAACTTCAGCTTCAATTGAGCCGGATTGTTAGGGTCAGTAGTGACTCTGACCAGTTCAAGCGCCCGAATCTTGTTGGCAACTGTGTCCGGCTGCTCCGCGGCGCCGATATTATCCAACAGATTGGTAGCAGGGTTATAGTAGGAGCCTACCGAACCTTTGGCCTTATCGTAGATGAGCGACAGCTCTTCCGGCCCTAGCGGCTCTGGAAGCTCCAGTACAACAACAGGATCATTGTCGTCAGGGGAAAGCTTGCCAATCGGCGTCAGACCGTTAATCTCGAAGCCTGTCCAGTTAAAGCTAGCATCATCAATGGGATAATTAAAGGTCAGCTTCACCTGATTCGGCGTCTCATGCTCGACTTCCACTCG
Organism: Xylanibacillus composti; assembly: GCF_018403685.1. Lineage (NCBI taxonomy): Bacteria > Bacillati > Bacillota > Bacilli > Caryophanales > Paenibacillaceae > Xylanibacillus > Xylanibacillus composti. The sequence goes on along the minus strand of NZ_BOVK01000018.1, from coordinate 45,184 downwards.
AACCAGTTGCAGCGGATCTTCTGTCACGTCAGGCTGAGACGCGGGATTTTCCCCTTCGATCGGAGCCAGTGTATTGTTCCGGTTGTTGGCATCCGCGATTCCATTATCCGCGTCATAGGTAACCTGGTCATCGGCTTGCAATGTCCCGTCGATCTTAACCCGTACAATATTTCCGTTGATTTCTTCAACCGTAACGGACTTGCCTCCGATTTCAAAACCCGGAATGATCTTGCCTACCTCTAGTCCTGCGCCGCCCACAGGCTTATTGAAGACGAGGTCAACCGTATTGTAAGGTTCTTCGCCGATAACCTGAATCCGTTCCAGTTCTAACGGGATAATCTGGTTGTCTACCGGTCCACCCAGATTATCAGCGATCATGGACGGCAGCTTATTGTCCGGTTCATTGACGGACTGCACATTGTCTCGCTCAGCATCATAAGACAGCGTCAACTCTCCCGGACCAGCAGGTTCTTTCAATTTCACTACAACTTTTTCGTCTTCTACAGATAATACAGAGTCAATTTCCAATCCATTGACCTTCAAATTGTCCAGGTCAACGTCATTCACATGATTGCCAACAGGAAGATTGAAGGTCAGCACCAATTCCCCTGGCTTCTCATCTTCTACAATTGCGCTGAGCAATTTGAGACGCGGTTCGGCTACTACAGTAACGCCGCCAATCGTATACGTATCGCCTTCCGAATTAGCAAGGGTCATGTCGATTTGCCGCTGAAGCGGATCCACAGCTGTTCCGTCATTCGAATAAGTAACCAGACGGGCTACAGACTCGGCCACCTTGTCTGTGATCGCGCTGCTCAACAGACGGACATTGTCGATTTCCAGGGATGCCCCTAGCACCAACCCGCCCGTTTTATCATAAGATCCCACTACGAACCGGAACTTGTATCTTCCGTCGTGTGGAATTTCTCCCCGATAGGACGTCCAATCTCCTGTTTGTCCACGACCATACATCAATTCAATGTGATTACCGGACTCATCCACGATGAAGCCGTACACTTCATAGTTGTCATCTTGTCCGGCTGCCTTCCAATCAAAAGCCAGTCTATCTCCTCGCTTGGCTTCAAAGAAATCCGCGCTTACAGCCTCCGCCCGAAATGCAGTGCCAAAAGGAGGTACATTTCGAGTACCTGTAATGCTGCCGCTCGTAAATCCAAGCTCTAAAGAATGATTATTATCCACAATATTTATTTGAGCAATGGATCTCCCCGGATTTGACAGGGGCCGCTCCTGACCTTCGTAGAACTGGTTGCCTGGATAGGCTTCATCAGTGGTATAAGTATACGTTGGGCCGCCTGCATACACGGAACCTGTGACGGTGTATGGGCCGCTGCCGCTTATGGACTCGTATGGTATGCCTTTAGTTTTTGTGGCAAGTTCCCCTAAAAAGATTTGGGAGTCGGAATTAATCTCCCAACCTGGAAGCTGCAATCTCCCAGCTACTTCGTAAAATTCTTCGAAGTTGCCATTTTCCAGAGGAGTAGAGAAATCGATCTGCAATGCGTTTCCTACTCCATTATCCGTAGTATTTACTGAACCAATGGTTACCCCGTTCAAGTAAATATTGTGGCCGTCAGAAGTAAGCAATGCCCCGCCTATTTGGATCGGAGTCTCGGTAACTCGCAGCGCCAACGTTTCATTTGCCTTCACCCCGCCATTGATATCAAAGCGGAGGTAGCCGTCAGCAAAAATCTCGTCCCCATACACACTAAGACTTACATTAGGAGCCAGAGTAAGAGGATCCTCATTTGCATCGTAATAGAGTTTGTCTGTCGGCAACCCGCCAACACTTGGAGCTGCTTCTGCTATCAGCCCGACCCCTGGAAAAAAGCCTCCAAACGCAAGCATAAAGGATAAGCACAACGCCAGGTATGATCTCCATGTCTTCAAATCTGCTTCACTCCAATTTTCTGTCATTCGTGAGAGTCTCCATCCATCCGTTCCCCTTCTTCGCTGTCCCCTCCTTCTGTTTATTAGAACGAAGCTGGATCGGATCTATTCTAACCGGCTCGCCTATACATAATCTCTACACGGAGACTTGTCCGGCTCTCGCAGGAACCACAGTCTCTTCAATTCCCCCGCCAATGTCCCCGGACAATTCGGAAACAAGCGTATGCAAGCGAATCGCAATCTGTCGCATCGTTTCAACGGATGACAACATTTCTTCCATCGATTGGTGCTGTTTGTTCGACGCACCCAGGACATGCTGAATATTCCCCCGGATTTGGTCAAAGGAACCCGCGCTATCCAACATGGATTGTTGAATTGTGGAGGTGCTGCCCGCAATGGCCTCTGTTGAAGCGGAAATCTCCATAACTCTTCCGTGAACCGCTCCATTCGATTGCACGATGCCCAGAAATGCTTGTGTGGTGTTGTTGACCAGCTCATTGCCTGTAGACACTTGCTTCTCCAAGTCATCCATCGTTTGAGCAGTATGTGTGATCTTCTTCTGCATTTCTGAAAGGAGTTCCAAAATATGAATGGCAGACACCGTCGTTTGCTCGGACAGCTTGCGAACTTCCTGTGCCACCACCATGAACCCGGCTCCTTGCTCACCTGCATGGGCCGCTTCAATTGTGGCATTCAAGGCCAATAGATTGGTTTGCGCTGCAACGTCCTTGACCAGATCCACGATTTCTTCTGCCTGATTCGCGTGTTCGACCAACTCCCCTAATACTTGTTTGACCGAAAGGGAGGACTCGCTGATTTGGTTCATCTGCTGCCCCGTCTGCTCGATCACTCCTCTGCCTTGCGCAGTCAGCTCCATATTCTCGCTTGAGGTCTCGCTGAGAATCACAGTTGCCTTGGCAATGTGCCGAACCTCTTCCTCCATGCGCTGCATGAGCATAGCGATTTGGTCGGCCTCCCGCTGATTCTGTGTTGTCAAAGCCGAGATAGACATTGTCTGCTGGTGAATGGAGTCAGCATGCTTCGTATTCGACTCTGCCCGGGCCAACAAGGATGCGCTGTGCTGCTCTATCGATTCCGAGGTAAGCGTCAATTCCCGCAGTAATTGTTTAATCGTCTGCTGATGCTTGTCATTTTCTTGCTTCATGGCTGCCGTATCCTTCTGTTTCCTATGAATCTGTGCCATGTTCGCCGCTGCAGTCAGCACTAGAAAAGCCGCGTGAATCATAACCATCGAGAAGGAGTAGTCGCTTTGCCCGTAGGCAAATTCCGGCATCCACAAGTACGATCCAATATGGTGTATGGCGAATAAGGCGGTCATCCAAACCATCAGACCTATATGTTGATAGGAGGCGGCTACCGCCATGACCATAAAAATGGAAAAATGATACTCGACCATACCGTTGCCTGCAACAATGATCGTCACACTGGTGAACGTGAGATGCGTGGCGTTCACCCACGGAAACCACGACAAAATTTGCTTGCGATACAAATACACATTCCATAGAAAGATACCCGCGGTCAAGCCCATCATCGCGAAAAATGCCGTGTCCAAGTTGACTTCGCCGTGTCCGTGACCGGCCATCAGTTCGGTATGATGCAAGGCATATACAATCATAGCCAGGATCATCCCGCACATCGATAACCGCAGATGCAATTTTTGAAATTGTGTTGTCATATTCCTCTCCTCATTGCCAATTGTATTTTTATTGAGTCAACTACGCAGAAGTATAAATTTTCCTCCTCGACGAATTCTCCACAATCCGTTTAGAAATTGTTGAGAACAATTTGCTGTAATAGAACTTGCAGCTAGGGAAACTGAACAGGAGGCTACATTGGAAATGGATGATGCAGAACATCTAGAATTTTGGCCAGGACAATGGATCGAACTGCAGAATGAAAGCGGCGATATCTTCCATACGCAGATTATGAAGAGCGAGGGCCGACTTACCTATATCCAACGTCCCACTAACCGATATTGCGAGCATATGTCCATGACTCCAGGGCAATCGGTGGAAGTCTTCTTCCACGATCAGCGAAACGGGCTTTATAGCTTCACCGCGACTCTGCAGCGAGTTCAGGGGCGGGATTCGTTCGAATCGCCTTTTATGCGGAATGTGAAGAGGGCCCAGCGAAGAAAATATTTCAGAGTGCCGGTTGATATGGAGATGGAGTTGGTTGAGAAATCAGATGATCCAGCCAAGAGCCGCCAGCCGCTGCTGCTGCGCACGGCAGATCTGGGCGGAGGCGGAGTCGCCTTCCACTGCGCGCAATCCATACCCGCAGGAAGCAAGACGAGCGGTGTGCTCCATCTGAGGACCAAACAGAATTCGAAGCAGATCCCGTTCCACGGCACGATTATGAATTGTCGCCCTTTGCCGGATGGACAATACAAAATAGCGCTCGAATTCGAGGATATGAAAGAGTCGCTCCGCTCCGAAATTATCAAGTTCTGCATGTTCAAGCAGATCGAGCTGCGCAACAAGCTGAAAAATTATAGTGTATAAGCCAGAAGCAGCATGCAAACAGCCCTGCACGGACCCTAAGGTCTGATGCAGGGCTGTTCGTTCTGTTCGTCAGTCGTCACTTGACGGCTACCCGCCCGCGTTACTGCGCCTGATAGGCAAGCAGGCGCTGGAAGACGCCGGCGCCATCTGCAGCCAGCGCCTGATAGTTCCCTTGCTGCACAACGGTCCCCTGATCCATGACGACGACCTGATCCGCATTGCGAATCGTGGACAAGCGATGCGCAATAACGATGATTGTCATTTTGCCCTTAAGCTGCTCAATCGCTTGCTGAATCTTCTTCTCGTTCTCGGTGTCAAGCGCGCTCGTAGCCTCGTCCAGCACGAGCACGGACGGCTTGCGCAGCATCGCTCTCGCCAGCACGATGCGCTGGCGCTCGCCGCCCGATAGCCGAATGCCGCGGTCGCCGATCACGGTATCCAGGCCTTGCGGCAGCTCACGCACGAAGCCGTCCGAAACCGAGAAGCGCAGCGCCTCCCACATTTCCTCCTCGCTTGCCTGCGGCGCGGCAATGGCCAAGTTCTCCCGAATGCTGCCATGGAACAGAAAAGGGTCCTGCGAGACATAGCTCACCGAGTTGCGCAGCCGCAGCGCCATGGACGCGGTTAAAGGCACACCATCCACAAGCACTTCTCCGCTTTCCGGATTCATCAGTCCGATCAGAATATCAATGAACGTGCTCTTGCCCGCTCCCGATTTGCCGACGACCGCGGTCATCCGGTTCGCAGGTATGCTGACGCTGACGTTCCGCAGCGCATATGCCGCGTCATTGCGGTCGTAGCGGAAGCGGAGATGACGGCAGGCCAACGCCTCGCGGATCTCCAGCTTATCCTGTTCCGCAGGGCTCGCAGGTACGGGCCGCTGAACCCCGCCCCGCGGCTTGGCGATATCAACGGGTGAAGACGCGGCGTTCTCTGCCCGTCCTTCTTGAGCCTCCGCTGTCTCCCGCTGCAGCTGCAAGAGGCTGCGAAAGGCCGGAATGGACTGGGCAATTTGCTCCCAATGATTCTGCAGGCCAGACAGCTTCGGCCACAGGCGAGAGAAGATCAGGATGATTACAGCGAGCTGCTCGATCCCAACCTTAAAGAAGGCAACCGACAAATAAACGAACAGCGAAATGATAACAGCCGAAGCGATCTTGTAGCGGAACTGCGAAGCCGATTGGAGGCGGGCGAATTGAACGAAATTCCGTTCCATCCGCATACACAGCTGCCGAAACCAGTGAACGTGCTGTTGTTCCATCCGGTTGCTCTTGATCTCTTTAATCCCGTTAAAGTGATCTGTTACACTGGCCATGTAGTGCTCCGACAAGTGCGTCGCTCTTTCCCCCAGCTGCTGCGAGCGGCGCACGAATTTCTTGGAGTACAGAGCCAGCGCCGCACCGCATAACAGAACGAAGGCTGTGAGCTTCCATGACAGCCAGAAAGCGAACACCAGCTGTACGATGGTGAACAGGATAGTGGTCGTAATCCGCAAGGTCAAATACGTGCCGCTTGTCACTCTCGCCAATTCATTCGTCATGATATGATTGAAATCCGATTTGCGCTTGCGCAAAAAAAACGACCAATTGGCTTGCAGCAGCCCTTCGTAGATTTCCATTCTCAAGTGGCGGATGTATCCCTGCTGGATGGCCATATTCATATTCGTTTGGAAGCGCTGCAGCCAGGCCTGCCCGGTCAGCAGCGCAACGAACAGAAGGAGGATGGCGGGCAGCAGCCAATCGGTCGGCAAACCGTCAAGCGGCCGGAGCAGCCAGTCCACTAACGGCATGGACACCGCATCGGACTGGAACAAGCCAACCAGATGAAGCATCGGCACCAGCATGAAGATGCCCACGCCTTCCATCAAGCTGATGACAACCATTGTCGTCAGATTGAGATACATCCTGGCTCCAGCAAAGCGATGCAGTTTTTTGACATAAAGCCAAATCTCGCTCACTGGCTCACCTCGCTTTCGTGCTGCTCGCACGAAGCATCGGCATGCGGGCTGCATCCATGATCTGGCGCATCATTTCTTCCACAAGAAATCCTTCCGCCGGTCTCCGCAGCTTGAAAATAGGAACCGTTCGGCTGAGTGCAACACACATGTCCAAATGCCATTGCAGGCGGCCGAGCAAAGGAATCAACTCATGCCGATAGGTGTGCTGCTGCAACAGCGGCAGCTTCTTCAGTCCTTGAACAGCCATCAGACTTACGGAGTCAACATGTTCCTTGTCCAGTTCGAACACACCGCCTAGCGGCACAGGGGAAGGATGAAAATCAGCGTTTGTCGGCACGGCATACTTCGTCTCATACAGCGGGGTATACCGTTCGGCCCCATCCATACCTAGCTGCTCAAGGCTTGTTTGCCACAGCTTCTGCTGCGGATAAGCTGGTGCGACTATCGGAGCGGTCTGCCGGGAGCTTGCATCCACCGCAATCACATCGTCGCTGATGATGGAGAAGCCTTCCCGCACAAACGCCGCCGCGAGCGTCGACTTCCCGGCGCCCGACTCCCCTACGAATGCGTATGCCTGGCCATTCATCAACACAGCGCTGCCATGAAGCGGAAGCGTCCCTCGCTGCATCAGCAGTACGCCCATACAAGTCCCCAGCACGTACATGCGCACGCGAGCGGCAGGCGCATCAGGCAGCGGCGATACTTTTATGCTTCGTCCGCCCTCCACGCAATAGAGGGCCAAATCCGGCACGCGCAAATACAGCTTATCGTCATATATGGCGCAATAGGAAGCTGCTCCGCCATATTGCCGCCACTCGTCCGTCAGGTCTGCCAAGGTGACCTCCACTTGCGCTTCGCCAGACCCAGCTTCGGCTGCTTGCAGCTCCGGCATAGGCAGCTCGCTGACAATATGCAAGCCGAACGCTTGCATAGGCATGCGGACGCGATCCATTCGACTTCCCCCCTTTTCCCTGGTTCACTGGCATTAGAAGAGTTCTGCTTCTCCCGAAGAGCAAGCGAGGACTCATCGTCTGCTTCTTCTTCCATACTTATGATTCCGGCGGATAAGCGCCCGGGGTACGCGGATTCGCATCATCCCGCCTGCTGTCAATCCAGATGCCTCGGCCGTTCATGGTCTGACTGACGTCCAATACCTCCACATTGGGACACTGCCATGGCTTTTTCTCCATTTGCTTCACCTCCCTTCGTCATGCAGGTCTCAAAACCGCCGAAGAAAGCGATAGACTACCAAACTGCGCATGAATAGCCGCAAATCAGGATGTGCGGCATGCTCCGGCTTGGGCGGAACGCTCCAGTTATCGAGCAGCTGCTTCAGTCTGGCTGTGTGCAGATAAGGCGCTGCCGCCGAATCCTGGCACAGCCTGCCCAGTTCCTCCCTGATTTGCGGCCAGTGAGGCAGGCAGCGATGGACCCAGTCCGCCCCCTGAATTCCCCGCTTCTGTTGATTCAGCCTGACGGCATCCGGCAGCATATGCTTGGTTGCCCTGCGGATCAGCGCGCGGTCGTAGCCGTTCTGCACATATTGGGAAAGCGGAACAGAAGCGCAGAAGCGGATCACTCTGGGATCGAGCGTCGGGTCGCGCTCTCGGACGCTGTAGCGCAGGGACAGCTTCGTCCCCGACACCCCAAGCATGCTGGGGATGCGCAAATCTTGCAAGGACAGTTCCCTTGCCTTGCACGCATCCAGCGTGCTTATGCGCAGTTCGCTCAGGTAGTCGCTGATTCGCTCATCCACTCGCATCCGTTCCGCAAACGAGGGGTGAATCATGGACGGCAGTCCTGCCTGATCGGGCTTTTCATCTTGCTTCGCCAGCATAGGGAACGCTGTCTGGAGGATATCCGGCAGAATGCGCCTTCTCCCGGTACCGATCCGGCGGCTGTAAAGATAAAGCTCCCTATAGAGCCGCAGCCATCTCCACTTTCTAAGGAGCTTGCCGTAATAGGCGAGGGACGGCCCCCATGAGATCGTCTCGTTTCCGCCCGTCCCGGTTAGCATGACCCCGACCTGCTGCGCCTGCGCCTTTTCGAAAGCTCCCCGCATCCAAAAGGAATTCTCCACGTACTTGTAGGGCAGCTCCAACAGCTCCAGCCAAGTGTCTATATCTTGATAGGGACTGCTTCCCTGGAATGTCTCCATGTGGGGAATGATATGCCCGATATGATCCACAGTCGCCTGAATATAAGGCGTTTCATCTGCTATCCGATCACGGGCCGTCCAATCGGAGAAATCAGCCGGAGGGATGCAGCTGTAGGCATACAGGCGCTTGCCTCGATCCTTCAACGAATGGACCGCGAACGCAGCCACTGTCCCGGAATCCAGGCCGCCGCTGAGCAACACACCTACTTGGCGAACCGTGCGCACCTTATCGTCCACTGCCTGCTGAAAGACGGAACGAAACGCCTCCTCGTATTCAGCATTGGAGCGAAGCCTGAGGGGTTCGGCTGGAGGACAGATGGCGCTGTACTGCTCGATGCTGATGCGTCCTTGCTCCATACAAATGCAGTGGGCGGGAGGAAGCTGGCGGATCTGCTTATACGGAGTAGCATGCAGATTCAACGCATCAACCAGGCTTGGCAGCGCCAGATATTCGGCCAGCCACTCCTCATTCAGCCGCTTGCACAAGTAGGGCAGCGCCAGCAGCGGGGAGATCGTGGTGGAGAAGGCAAACTGCCCGGACTGATAACAGTAGTAGAGCGATCGATTGCCCAGCAAATCCCGAGCCCCGAACAAGCGCTGATGCCTTTCGTCCCAGATGAAAAAAGCAAAATCTCCATGCAGGTAACGGGGAGCGTCTGTCCCCCACCGGCGATAGGCCAGCATAATGAGCTCGCTGTCCGTCAGCCGCTGCCGCAAATGTCTGTCGATGCCGAGCCGGTCGAACAATTCTGCCCGATTGTCCACGATGGCATCGGCTGTGATGGCCAATCCCTCCTGCGGATCATAGAAGGGAAGCTGCTCCCGACAGGACTCCGGCGTAATCCATTGAGTATGACATCCGAAAAAGATAGGACCGCTGACCCAGCTGTCCGTACGGTCAGCCGGGTAGGCTTCCAGCGCTCGCATCATCCGCGCGCCGTACTCCGGGTCCACAGGTTGTGAGTGATCGTGATAAAGACCTACGATTGCCGTCATCATTCCCTCTGTCTGCAACACAACGGTTACAATTTTGATAGATACCATTTGTTACTTTTGTACTAAAAGTATACATTATGTATCATTCCTGCGTCAATATACAGTCCATTCTCTTGCTTTAATGATAAAAAGCCCGCGCACCGCCATAATGGCGGGCGCGAGCTTCTCCCAAGCTACACATATTTTATTATTGGATGCCTTCTGCAACTTCCTTGACCATCTCCGCCACGGAGATCAGACCGCCGCCGGACAGATACCAGAACTCCGCATCCACGTATACAATGTTGCCGTCCTTGTAAGCGTTGGTGTTCTTCACCAGATCGTTCTCGATCACTTCCTGGGCAGGCTGCACATTCTCCCCGGACACGACGGCATCGCGGTCAATGACGAACAAATAATCGGGGTTCTTCTCCGCAATGTATTCGAACGAGACGCTCTGGCCGTGAGTGGAAACCTCCAGGTTCTCATCGACCGGCGCGAAGCCCATGACGTCATGCAGCAGACCAAAGCGCGAGCCCGGACCGTAAGCGCTTATCTTGCCGCCTGTGGTCAGTATCATCAGCGCCTTCTTGTCGTCGCTTCCTGCCACTGTCTGCAACTTCTCAATCGAGGCGCGAATCGACTCCAGCTCCTGCTCCACCTCGGCTTCCTTGCCGAAGAGCTCACCGATCATCTTCGCATTATGCTCGAAGGATTCCATATAGTTGGCTGTATCCAGACCGACAAATACCGTTGGCGCAATCTCGTTCAATTCCTCATACGCTTCAGACGTTCTGCCCGAGATAAAAATGACATCCGGCTGAAGCCCGTAGATCGTCTCGAAATCAGGCTCGAACAAAGTGCCCGCATTGACATATTGCTCCCCCTCGTACTTGCTCAGGTATGAAGGCAGACTGGCTTGCGGTACAGCGGCTACTTCGATGCCCAGCTTATCCAGTGTATCCAGCGTGCCATTGTCGAAGACGACAACAGTCTGCGGATTTTTCTCTACCGTAGCCTCACCCAACTGATGGGAGATGACCATCGTCTCCGGCTCAGCTGCATGGTCGGCATCCTGATCAGCCTCATTGCCTCCGCCATTGTTTTCCTGAACAGAAGCAGCACCATCGTTGCCGCCTGTAGCAGCCGGTTCATTCGCCCCCCCCGCATGCAGCTACTATCATCGCCACAGCCAAAATCAACAACAATACAGATAAATTCTTTTTCATGTACAACCACTCCTTTTGTATGTGAGGTTTTATTTTTCTCAAACCTTGTTAACCAAGTTACGACCAGCGCCTATTACGAGAAATACACGCAAATCTTGCGGTCATCAATCGTTTCGATCGGAATGTCCATGTCATAGACCGCTTTCAGCACCGTATTGTCAATGATGCTGTCGGTCGGCCCATCGCTGACGATCTTGCCGTCCTTGAGCGCTACAATTTGATCCGAGTAGCAGGAGGCGAAGTTGATGTCGTGGATGACGATGGCAATCGTCTTGCCCAACTCGTCGACCATCCTTCTCAACACCTTCATAATTTGCACGGAGTGCTTCATATCCAGATTGTTCAGCGGCTCATCCAGCAAGATATAGTCCGTATCCTGCGCCAGAATCATAGCGATATAAGCACGCTGATTTTGCCCGCCGCTCAGCTGGTCCAGATAGCGGTCCTGCAGATCGGCAAGCTCCATGTAGCGGATGGCCGCGTCCACATGCTCCCAATCCTCCTTGTTCAGCCGGCCCTGCGAATAAGGGAAGCGGCCGAAGCTGACAAGATCGCGCACCGTCAAGCGGACGGTGATATGATTCGACTGCTTGAGAATGGATATTTTCTTCGCAAGCTCCTGCTGCTTCCACTGGGACAGCTCCTTGCCCTCGACCAGCACCTCGCCTTCGTCCTTCGACTGCAGGCGGCTGATCATGGACAGCAGCGTACTCTTGCCTGCGCCGTTCGGACCGATAAAGGATGTGATCTTGCCCTTCTCGATGCGAACGGAAACTCGGTCAACAACGGGCTTTGCCCCATATTTTTTGGAAACCTGCTTAACCTCTATCATTTCGATGGATTCCCCTTCAGCAGCAAGTAGATGAAATACACGCCGCCTATAAAGTTAATGATGACGCTTAAGGTAGTTGAGAAGGTAAACACCCGCTCTACGATCAGCTGACCTCCGACCAAGGCCACGATGCTGATCAGGATCGCACCCGGAATCAGTATCTTATGCTTGTGCGTGCCGTGGTACTGATAAGCGACATTCGCCACCAGCAGCCCGAGGAAGGTAATCGGACCAACCAAGGCGGTGGATACCGATACCAGCACGGCCACCATCATCAGCATTCGCTTCACGACCAGATCATAGGGGATGCCGAGGTTGACCGCATGATCGCGCCCAAGCGAGATCGCGTCCAAATACTTGGCAAACCGCACGAAGTAGACGGCAATGGCGAGCAGCACGATGCCGGAAATCATCAGCAAGTCTGTGTTCACGTTGTTGAAGCTGGCAAACATCCGGTTCTGCAGCACCAGAAATTCGTTCGGATCGATGATCATCTGCATGAACGACGATATGCTGGAGAAGAAAGTGCCGAAGATGATCCCGATCAGCAGCAGGAAGTACAGGTTTCGCCCTTCCCCGCGGAACAGGATCTTGTACAGCACGCCGGCGAACAGAACCATCAGCCCTACCGAAATCGCAAAATGCAGATTTTTGTTCATCATGACGAGCGTCGTTGAACCGGCTGTGAACACAATCACCGTCTGAATGAGCATGTACAAGGCGTCGAGTCCGATGATGCTCGGGGTCAGAATCCGATTGTTCGTAATCGTCTGGAAGATGACCGTCGAGAAGGCAATGGCGCTGCCTGTCAGCACAATCGCCAATATCTTCTTGCCCCGCCGGGGCAGGACGTAGTCCCAATGCGGCCCTATATCGATAAAGAGAAACAATAAAATCAAAGTAATTGCGGCAGCGCCGAGTATCCCCATTTTCACAGCATTACCCATAGGCCCGTCTCCTCAACAGCATATACAGGAAGATTCCGCTGCCCACTACGCCGACCGTCAAACCGATAGAAATCTCATACGGATAAATAACGAGCCGTCCCAGAATGTCGCAGACCAAGACGAATACTGCGCCCAGCAGTGCCGTGTGGGACAAGCTTCGCTTCAGATTGTCGCCCTGATAGATGGAAACGATATTCGGGATAATCAACCCGAGGAACGGAAGCATTCCGACGGTCAGCACGACGACAGAAGTGACAGCCGCCACGATGATCAAGCCGACATTGACAACCGTTCTGTAATTAAGCCCCAAATTGGCGGAAAAGTCTTCTCCCATGCCGGCGATTGTGAATCGATTGGCAAACACATAGGCCAGAATCACAAGCGGCACGCTGATATACAGCATCTCGTATCTGCCCTGCAGCACGACCGAAAAATCACCATGCAGCCAAGAGCCAACCGTCTGAATCAGATCATGCTTGTAAGCAAAAAAAGTGGTAATCGATCCCACGATATTGCCGAACATGAGCCCGACCAGCGGAATAAAGATCGCATCCTTGAACTTCACCTTCTCCAAGATGCGCATGAAGATGGCGGTGCCGAGCAGTGCGAACAAGAAGGCGACTGTAATTTTCCCCAGCATGCCCACAGTCGGGAAGACCAGCAGCGAAACCAGAATGCCCAGGCTGGCGGAATCCATCGTACCGGCAGTCGTAGGCGACACAAACTTGTTCCGGCTCAGCTGCTGCATGATCAAGCCGACTACACTCATGCTCACCCCTGCAATAATAATGCTGATCAGTCGCGGAATGCGGCTAACCCACAATACCTGCGCTTGCTGGGGCGTCAGATTGAACAAATCGAGCGGCGATAGGCGCTGTGCCCCGACAAACAAAGAGGTCAGCGACAAAACAACGAGTGCGACAATCAAGTATCTTAGCTTCATGGCTCTTCCTAACGTATGAATAGTCTTGTTCAGTAACGATAATCATTCTCATTAAGAATGAAAAAGAAAAAGGCTGTCGTTTAGAGAGACGCTTTCAGAGAAGGGCAGTTCGCATCAGCGCTCTCTATGTATGCCATATTGATAATGATTATCAACGTCAGCCATGTATTATGATACACGATATTGTATAAATGGGAATGGACATTTCTGTTTTTTGCTTGGACTTTTCTTCAATGTGCCCGATACGACAGCTCCTTCACTGCGCTCTCCACTACCTTTTCGTGGATAGCCGCGTTATACAGCAGCCTTTCGCCATGATGGACAAACAAGCTTTTGGCCTGCAGCGATCCTCCGAGCGCTGACCTCCACTGTTCCTCCAACCTCTTGCACGCCGCATCGTTGGTGGAGGCGGAAACGAGGAATACCGCATGCTCGCAGCCCAGAGCCGCTGCTTCCTCAAGGCGGCAAATCTCCAAATAACTGTAGGCATGCAAAGGATGCTCCGTCTGACCCTGCAAGCCGCTGTAGAACAGATCCTGCACCTGATCGGTCTGCTTGCTGTAAACGCGGAAGCCATCGGGCATTACCCCGATCAGAAGAAACGGTTCCCCTCCCAGCTGCTCCCGAATGTGGAACCTGGCCGCTTCTGCTTTCTGATCAAAATTGACCAGCCAGTATTTCGCTACTGGCTCAAGCTCCAGGAACTCGCTGATCTTCAACAGGCGCTCCTTCCACGACAGCATCTTCCAATACAGCACCTGAACCGGCGCAATCTCCTCCAACCTGTCCTGCAGCTCCTTCGGAATGGGGGAAGTCAGGATGATATCGGGCTTGCTGTCCGTTATGGCAGGCAGACTCTCCCGGAGCTTTCGCGACCAGCCCCGTTCTAATGACAGAACAGGTGTCACACCCAAGACAGCGAGATCACCCGTGAAGACCGGAGACAGATTGGCGACGCGACGGCGAGATCGAACGATGTACTCGCTTGGCGCGAGGCCCATGTTTTTCTTAAACAGACGGCTGAAGTAATATTCGTCTTGATAGCCGACTGCATGGGCCGCCTCCGATATCGACAGACTGCCGCTGTTCAGCAGCCGCAAAGATGCTGTCAGCCTCACAGCAGTAATATACTTGTGCGGCGACAGCCCTGTCTGCCTGCGAAACAGCTGATAAAATCGGCTCGCGCTCCCTCCCGATTGCCTGGCGAGCTGATCGATGTCAATCTGCGACGCGTAATGCTCCAGGATATATTGCTTGGTTTGTTCAACATAATAGAGCAGGTCCGGCACATCTGCTCCCTTGTCCCTGGTATGGACATATTCGAAGCACGCCGCAGCGATGGCATACAGACGGGAATGACGCTTCAATTCATCCGCTGGCTCGTCCGCTGACCGCCTGAAATCCTCCAGCCACAGCTGTGCCTGCGGCAGGCGGAATGCAAGCAATCGCGGGTCATCCGACGTACATACCTGCTCGCTTCCCTCTCTCCAGGCAAACCGCAGCCAGGCCAATGAAGCGGGGGTGTCGTGAGCATTGACGATGGCGGTATCGCTTAAGGGCGGAATATAAAAAAGCTCTCCCGCTGCGACCCGACCGGCTGGTTGCCCGGCCAGCACGACCTCCACACTTTCCCGAATAACTAAGGCGAAGGCATGATCTGGGCTTTCCGGTATGCGGATCGTCGCAGTGCCTGGGACGAGGATGTCTTCCAATTGTTTGAATTCCAGCACAATCACGTCTTGTACACCTTCCAACTGAGAATGATTATCAATATATTCACTTTACCGCATTTTTCTTTTCTTTACAATGGGGACGTTCGCTGAGCGGAGCTAGCCCTTCGGCTGAAGCGTCTTGCGCACGCGATGGACGGCAGCCAGGACAATCGGTACTGCAGCAAACAAAATCAGAATGATGTAAAGACTTATCTCCCCTTCCTCCGCATGCTCGGGGTAGCTCCAGGCGGACAGCACCGACATAAACAAGACAACCGTTACAATCGGATAGGAAAGCTTCCGCACATCGGACACCTTGAACAAATCCCCGACTAATGCCGAAGCGGCATAGCAGTACAGCGTCATCTTGAAGAAAACGCCGATAATGAGCGTGAGCATGACAATGGCATCCAACCGCTGCAGAAATTCGCCAATATGGACGACACTGACGGTCGTAAACAAGGGAAAGGATGCCCGCCCGTAAATATCCGCGCCGAGTACGGCAATATTGAGCGCATGTGTCATGCTGAGCAGAATGCCGCTGGCCATAATCGCGGCCGAGCCGACTTTTGCCGCTTTGCGCTTGTTGTTAAGCAGCGGCAAAATAACGGTAAAGGTTGCGAGCTCGGCAAAGGGGAAGGCTAAAATTTTCGGGTAGGCTGCCTGCAAGATGGAGCCCCACCCCTCTCCATATATGGGCAGCAAATTGCTCATATTGATCTCGCCGGAGAATAAGGCTGCACAGTATCCAATCGCGCCCAGCGAGAGCATGACCAGGATGTAGATCTCTCCCAGCCGAAAGAACACCTCTACCCCCTTGGACAGTACGTAAATGACCGGAACAGCAAACACGGCGTGAATGACGAATAATGGCGTTTGATCATACGAGGTGGTAATCAGCAAATCTCCGGCCTCGCGCAGGTTGCGCGCGGCAATATACATAAAGCTGAGAATAAACAAGTAGCTGATCGGAAATGCGAGGAACGGTCCCACTATTTTGCGCATGTACCCGCTTAAAATCAGCTGGGGATATTCCCGAAACAAGTACATATACACCCCGTACAGCAGCAAGCCTCCCGGCAAAGCAATGAGAATGGACAACCAGACGCCCTGCTCTGCTGTAAGGCCTATAGGCACAACAAGAGCCGTGCCAAATTCAAACAGCATGATCATGGCGAACAATTGCGCCAGGCTTATGGTCATTTTGCCAGACAATGCGATCCCCCCTGCGTGGATACTTTTTGCGGAATGTACATTTGACTTTCGGGCCATCCTAGTAGCAAACTTTGCTGATTCGGAGGCAAGCATGAAAAACTTTGGGATCTTCCTCCTGCTGTTCGCATCGAATGCCGCCTACCTCACATTGGTCGATTGGATCATGGCAGGGAACTTCGCCGAAGCCATTCACACGGTGATCCACTCCTTCGTTGCCATTACGATGGCAGAACAGCTGATGATCAGTCTTTACATATTCGTTCCCGCTGTTACCGCATTCATCAGATGGTGGAAGGCGCGGTCAACTCGCGCCTCCTAATGCTGTCTACTCCCCTCCAACGGTATAGGGCTTCATTCTCATGCCGGTTCGCCGAATGAATGCCTCCACTTCCACTTCAAGCAGGCTCTCTGCGAAAATGTCCGGCCACTCTTCCTTCCACTCCTTCCACAGCTCGGGATGCTGTTCGCCAACACGAATGCCGAACTGAAAAATATCGCTTTTGGCTTGCTTTGCTGCCTGAACAGCGGCGACAATTTCCTTCTCAGTGGCAGCTGCCCACTCCTGCTGAAGCTTGACCAGCGTTTCCTTCTTGCTAATATCCATGGGACATTGCAGCTCGTTGACAGAGCCCTCCTGTTCGACCTTAATGCGAAACAGCGGTCGTCCGTGCTTCACTTCCACCTGTGTACTCGTGCTCGAGCGCAGCAGCTCGATAGCCGCCCCCT
This sequence comes from Xylanibacillus composti, assembly GCF_018403685.1. Lineage (NCBI taxonomy): Bacteria > Bacillati > Bacillota > Bacilli > Caryophanales > Paenibacillaceae > Xylanibacillus > Xylanibacillus composti. The sequence goes on along the minus strand of NZ_BOVK01000018.1, from coordinate 28,057 downwards.
CCGGTTTGTCATCGCAAGGAAGAGACATGCTGGTCCCTTTGAGCTCATCGAGCAGGAAGACAGTCCCTCTCGCTTGCGGACCGTCCAGCCAAGAAATCAGCTTCCCTTCCTTGAATAGCCCGATGCCATCGATGGACATAAAGGAAGGCACCTTCGTTTCTTCCTCATTCTTGGAAGACGCCCCGAGAGCGGGGTCGCCCTGGATGCGAATGCCGGAGATGGCCGGCTCGCTCTCGCCGACCAAAGTCTGAATCAGTTCCTTGATGGTCATGGCATGGCTTTGCCCCCAAGTATCGGAGGCGAATTCCAATCTCCTCATAATCCCCGAGGCAGATACGTTCTCAAGCGGCGTAAACATCGACAGCACTTGCTCCGCTTTGGCTTCCTTGGCGATCAAGATTTGCGCATTCATCCGGAACTCCCGGGATCGTTCATAAAAATCGAATAGATTGGAGAATCCTTCCCGTGCCAGTTCCTCGCCTATAATAATGATCTGTGTATGAGCGAAAAACGGCTGCAGGGGCACACTGTTGGCAGCTTTGCGCATCGCCTCGAAAATCGAGCTCCCCGTTTCAGCATAGAGAGTTATGGGCATTGCTTTGACGGTTCCACCGCTTTTTTGTCCCACGGCCATCGCGCCCGGATTCACAATTTGCATGCTCACCCTGTATTGGTCCGCCTGCCCGGCCTTGTCGATGCCGAGTCCCACAACGATCGCCAGCTGATCAAGCTCGCGGTTGTTCCAGCAGCCGGTCAGCACCAGCAGCATCAAGCCCCCTACGAGCCAAGTTCGGCGCATTCAGCTTCCCTCCTCGTCAGGCCGGCTCTGTGTTCCTTGCCGACTCATATTTTGCTGGCTGATCAATCGGGGCCGGGCAAAGAGCTTTTTATGCGGGAAGCGTACCAGTGTATCTTTATGATCCTCCAAGATGAAGGGAGCGAACGGACTCATATAGGGAATGCCGAAAGACCGCAAGCTGCACATATGGGTCAGAATCAGCAAACTGAACACCGCCATGCCGTAGAATCCGAACAAAGCCGCTGCCACCATCATCAAAAACCGGACAACCCGAACGCCCAGCGACATGCCAAACGACGGATTGGCAAAGCTGCTGATCCCGGTAATGGCTACGACGATGACCATCATCGACGAGACGATGCCCGCTTCAACCGCTGCCTGGCCGAGCACCAACGCGCCTACAATAGACACCGCCTGCCCCACTGCCCGCGGCATGCGCACTCCCGCTTCCCTTAATATTTCGAAAGCTACCTCCATCAGCAGAGCCTCGATAAAGGCAGGGAATGGCACGCTGTCCCGCTGTGCCGCCAAACTGATCAAGAGCTCGGTCGGAATCATCTCCTGATGGAACGTGATCGCCGCAATATAGACCGATGGGCCGAACAGGGCGATCAGGAACGCCCCATACCGCAGCAGGCGGATGAAAGACGTTACGGGAAACCGCTGGTAGTAGTCCTCGGAAGACTGAAAATGCATGAAAAATGTCGTCGGCGCAATGAGCACGAATGGTGTTCCATCTACAAAGATCGCAATGCGGCCCTCCAGCAGATTGCCTGCTACAGTGTCCGGCCGCTCTGTATTATAAATTGTCGGGAATGGCGTATTCGACTCATCCTCAATCCACTGCTCGATGTAGCCTGATTCCAGTATCGCATCCGTGTCGATCTGATGAAGCCGATCCTTGATTTCCTTGACAATCTTTTCACTGGCGATGCCATTTATGTACATGACGGCCACATCCGTCTGGGTGACCAGACCGATCTTCATCGTCTCCAGCCGCAGATTCTTGCTTCTAATGCGTTTGCGCACCAACGCCACATTGGTGCCGATGGATTCGGTGAACGACTCCTTCGGTCCGCGAATAACCAGCTGTGTGGAAGGCTCCTCCACACTGCGATGCTGTCCGCCCTTCGTCCCGCAAACCAAAGCTTCCGCATGCCCCTCTACGAATAGCACGGTATCCCCGGACAGGACAGACAAGATCACGGTATCCCAGTCCTGTGCCAGCTTCACTTCACCGACGGCGAGCGCATGGCTCTGCATAAATCGAAGCAAATTGTCTTCGGCGCTCCCGTCTTCCTGCGAAGGCTTCTTGGGCAGTTGGTTCGATTCGGTCAATAAGGAGTGAAAGATATAGGCGTTAATCTTGTCCTTGTCGCTGATGCCGTCCAAATAGACTGCGGCCGTCCGAGTATTGCCGACCGCCCGAAGCTCCCGCACAACCAGATCAGAGCTGTGGCCAAGCATCGCTTGCAGGTTCGCCAGATTGACCGCAACCTGCTCCGCCAGCGAGGGCTGTGCTGGCGCCTGGCGAGGCTCTGGCTTGCTTCTCCATCGCATGAGGTTTCCTCCTCACCATCCGTAATCGGCTAGTCGGTTCTATGAGCCCCTATTGTCCAGGTGTAAGACTACGAAGGAAGGCACTTCCGCGGAAGCGCCTTCTCTCCCGTCTACGGATTGGCTACAACGGGTTCCATGCCTGGCGTTGCATGCACGAAAGCCGGCGCCGGATTAAGCTTGGGCACCTGTCCCCTGGCGATCGGGTCTGCCACATATTCGAATTGTCCGCGCCCGTCCATGCTTGCGCCTGCCGCCCAACGACCTTGCTTGCTCTCCTCCCCTTTGGAGAAATCCAAGAATTGATACGATACTTCCTGGTACTCCAGGTTTTGCGGGAAGGAAGCAGGAACGACAGCGCTCTGGATCTGCTCCAGCTCCTCAATGGCAGCCATCCATTGGTTCTGGTGCATCGTATCCCGCGCGATCAGGAAGGACAGCATATCCCGTACGCCGGGATCCGTCGTTTCCTCATACAGCCTAACCACCTGAAGCCTGCCCTGCGATTCCGCATTCAGATTAGCGCGGAAGTCGGCAAGCAAATTGCCGCTTGCTATCGTATACCTGGAATTCCAGGGATAGCCCACGCTGTCCGTAGGCGTTGCGCCTAGTCCTGATACGATGACGTGCTGCGGATTCATTCCTCCGAGCACGGCCCCGACCGCCGGATTCTGCGCCGCCTGCTCCACTTGGTCGACTGGCGCGCCATCGAGCAGCTGGGCAATCATTGTAGCGATCATCTCGACATGCGCCATTTCCTCGGTCCCGACATCCAGCAGCATATCCCGATACTTGGCCTCCGCCCGACAGTTGAACCCCTGGAACAGGTACTGCATCATCACCGTGATTTCGCCAAACTGACCCCCCAGTATTTCCTGAAGCTTCTTGGCATATACCGGGTCCGGCCGATCCGGCTTGGCATTGTACTGCAGCTCTTTTACATGAAAAAACATTGTCGCACCCTCCTGTTAGCCAGCAACTTTTTTCCATCCATAGATAACTTGCCCTGCCGCTGCCAGCTTCATGCGAAACAAGAGTGCATTCCAATTCAACAGCAGACGAATGTCCATGAATCCAGTACAATGGATAAGGGCTCGCAACCTAATCATTAGACAACTCAGAGAGGATAGACAGCATGAACAATTGGGTACGAAGCACAGCTGCAGCCGCGCTGCTCTGCCTGGGTCCGCTGACACCGGCAGCGCAGGCAGCAAATGTAAGCAAGCAGTGGATACATACGGACGAGCCTGCCTTTGGCAGTGCCGCGCACAGTGTGCAGGCCGTTTCGAGCGGCGGCTGGATTGCAACTGGAACTATTTGTCCGATGAAGAAGGCGTGCAAGCCATTATGGTTAAGGTTGATGCGGACGGCCATTTCGAATGGCAGCACGTTTACGAGAAAGGCTATGAGCGGATATGGTCCGTTGCCGAGATTGCCGATGGCTATATTCTGCCGAATGATATCGGTTCCGCTGCCGGCGAGCAGCCGGTGCTGACCAGAATCTCAGAGGATGGCGAGCCGGTGGAACAGATACGGCTGCAGCCAGGAGTAGGACAGCCTCACTCCTATCTGTATGTTTCGCAGGTAGCAGCAGGCATGGACGGCGGCTTTATCGCCGGGCTGCGAACAGGCCAGAGTCAACTCGGCCTCGTTAAAGTGAGTGCAGACGGCAAGGCGGAATGGCAGCGCCAGTATGCGCCGCAATTTTCCCGAGCATTCTTCCAGATCGAAACGGGCGACGTTATGGAATGGGTTTCTCGTGTTATAAAACAACGCCTCCGACAAAGCTGCCTTGGCAGCTGTCGCGAGGCGTTTTGGTCTTCATGCGGAATTCGCAATGAGCAGGGCACGCGTTAATACCCGCGTTCATACTGCTGAGGAATTTCGGTTCGATCGCTTTTTAATGCTATCGCGGCATGTGTTGCCCAGTACGGGTCCCGCAGCATGCCGCGGGCAATCGCGATGAGATCAGCATCCTCGCAACCCAACACGGCCTCGGCCAGTGCCGGATCTTCCAGACGGCCAACCGCAATAACTGGGACCTGCAGCGCTTCCCGAATGCTGCGGGCGAACGGGACTTGATAGCCCGGGTAACTGCCCGGCTTGCGGGTTCCAGGCAAGCCTTCTCCGCCAGAGCTGACATGGAAGGCGTCTACGCCTGCCTCCCGATACGCTCGGCACAGCGCAATCGCATGATCGATGTCATAGCCGCCGTCTGCATACTCGACTGCGGAAATCCGGAATACCAACGGCATGTCCGCCGGCATTTCCCGCTTCACGGCTTCAATCACCTCACATCCAAAGCGCGCCAAATCTTGTCCATATTCATCGTCCCGCTTATTGGTCAAGGCCGATTGAAATTGATGAATCAGGTAGCCGTGCGCACCATGCAGCTCCAGCATATCGACCCCTGCCTGTACGGCCCTGCGCGCCGTATCCCCGAACTTGCGGACCATCTGCTTCACTTCTTCAGTCGAAAGCGCGCGGGGCGTCTTGTAGGCCTCTCCAGGGAAAGGAATCGCCGATGGCGCCACGGGCTCCGCAGCATCTTCGGCTTTGCGTCCCGCATGGGCGATCTGAATGCCAACCTTGGCCCCGCTCGCCTGGACGCTTTCGATTATTCTCGCGAAAGCCGGGGTCTGGTCATCCGACCATAAACCGAGATCGCGATTCGTAATGCGTCCATCCGGCTCCACGTCTGTCATTTCCATGATGATGAGACCGGTGCCGCCAACTGCGCGGCTGACATAGTGGACATAATGCCAATCATTCGGCCTGCCGTCTTCGGCTGTGACCGAGTATTGGCACATTGGCGCCATGACGACGCGGTTCTTCAGCTCCAATCCCTTCAGCTTGAATGGGGCAAACAACTTGCTCATGTTCTGCATCCTCTCTGGTTCCGTCTTTGCAATCCGTTATCTTCTCAACCCTTTACAGCAGCCAATGGGCCATCAGGACAATGATGGGCAGCGCGATGAGGGTGCGCAGCACAAAAATCAGGATCAAATCCTTTAAGCCGATCGGCAATTTCGATCCCAGCAGCAGCCCCCCCCACCTCTGACATATAGATCAGCTGCGTGACCGACAGGCTGGCTATCACGAACCTCGTTAGCTCGCTTTCGATGCTGCTGCCCAGAATAGCGGGCAGAAACATGTCTGCGAAACCGACGACCATGGTTTGCGCCGCCGCAGCCGCCTCCGGCACCTGCATCCACTCCAGAAGCGGCACGAAAGGCGCGCCGAGCCAGCGGAACAGCGGCGTATATTCCGCAAGAATGAGGGAAATCGTGCCAAGCGTCATCACAATGGGCAGCACGCCAAGCCACATGTCCAGCACATTGCTCATCCCGCTTTTGGCAAAGCTTGTGAGCCGATTGTCCGGGTCCTGTGCTTTGCGCACAGCAAGCGACCAGCCCCAACGCCAGGCGCTCGTATTCTCCGGCGTCCCCGACTCCCGCGAGCCCGCCGCTTCGCTGATGTATGTATCCGGCTTGCGGGACAGCGGCGGAATGCGCGGCATGACAAGCGCCAGCACGAAGCCTGTAATCACGATTGTCAGGTAATATGGCATAAGCAGATGCTCCAGGCCCAGCTCGGCCAGCACCACGATGCTGAACGTGAGCGATACGACGGAAAAAGTCGTCCCGATGACCGCCGCTTCCCGCTGCGTATAATAGCCTTCCTCATACTGCTTGTTGGTCATCAGGACCCCGATCGTGCCGTCGCCGATCCAGGAGGCCACACAGTCGATGGAGGAGCGGCCGGGCAGGGTGAAGACAGGACGCATAATCCTCGACATCAACGCACCGCATAGTTCCAAGAGCCCGAAGTTCATCAGCAGCGGCAAGAAAAATCCGGCGAACAAGAACACTGCGATCAACAACGGAAGCAAGCTTTCCAGCAAAAGTCCGCCCGTATCTTCGGAAATCAGCCATTCCGGCCCCCACTCGAGGAGGGTGAGCAGAGCGAAGAGAAACCCTAGCATACGAGCCAGCAGAAGGAGCGGACTTACAGCGAACAGCTTGCGCAGCAGCGCGTGCTTCCGATTTTTCCTTAGGCCGCCGAACGCGTACGCCAAAGAACCGAATAAAGCGACACCCATCAGGACTACTGCGATGAACGGCAACGCCCCGCCCAACAGCGCCTCAAATCCTTTGGCCAGCCATGCAACCGGAATCGTCAGGCCTTCGTTATAAGGCAGCGGGACCATGAACAGCAAAACCCCGGCAAGCGACGGGATCAAAAACTTCAGAACCTGCTGCCGCGTAAAGCGATCTGCATGCGGGATCTTCCTGCTGGATGACATAGGCATATCCCTTCTTTCTTCCAAACGTCTTTATGTAAATAGGTACGTAAAGATCCGGTATGTCATGCTTGGCCAGCATGCCCTATAGTGTGCATGGATCAGGGCAGGACTATTCTGCCAGCATGCTCATCCTTGCTCACTGCGCCCCCCCTCTCCTTCTACTCATTAGCTCCCTCCCCACAACTATCCTTCTGAAGCCTGTCGTTTCCTTGCATGCAGCACGCCGAACTTTTGCCCGTTATTTCTGCTGAATAACTCCTCGGCTATACCTCCACTCTGCTCTAACGGAACCAGGAGACGCTATGTGGTTGATTTAGAGGCATTTGGAATTCTAACGGAACTAGGAGACGCTATTCCGCCCACTTGCGGCCATTCCCCAGCATTTTAACCGCGTTAAGGTCTGTCCGTTCCGTTAGCGTTCCATTTTTAATAAAAGCGGCCTATTAGTGTCGCTCAGTTCCGTTAGCCGAATGTAACCATGACGACCGACGCAAGCCGAGCTTCTACCTACCGCCTCGTACCCCGCTCCCCAACTGCATAGTCTATCCCCTCCCAATACGGTGTTATGTCAACAGCATCCAGCCGGAACATCTCCTTATGCCATCGCTTATTCCCTCCGCTCGATGGCATGCGATAAAATATTCACCAGCTTGCCGAACGGATCGCGCACATAAAATCGCCGAACTCCCCAAGGCTCCTGCACGGGCCCGTATGTGACCTCAAATCCGGCATGCCGCATGCGCGCGAGAGCCTCGTCGAGGTCGTCCACTTCAATGGACAGGTCCGGTACAGGCGTATCCGAACCTCCTTGCGAGGCGAAGCTGATCTGCCCCTTCATCTCTTGCTGCACCCCATAGGTGGCGATCCAGCCGAAATCCATCCACAATTCGAGTCCCAGCACATCCCGGTAGAATGTTTTCGCTGCTGCAATGTCTGAAGTAGCGATATTGGCAACTATTCGTTTCACCTGCATCCAATTCTCTCCCAGTTACCGTTTTTTCGCTTATTACCGCCATCGTTCGCTTGCGTTGTCTCTTGTGATCAATATAGCATAGGGACATATTTCTGACAGCTATTTGTTTGACCTTCTGCCTTAGTCACAACTCAAGCCACAACTCAATTGTCTAATCCAAATATGCAAATCATAGTAGTCAAAATGCAAATGATCCTTTACATTTTGACGGAGATCATTTACAATTCATGATGATGATGAAGAAAGGAATCGTTGCGCCATGCTGGAGAATAAGGTACGCGAACTGCGAGCACGCTACAAACTGTCACAATCCGATTTGGCCGATCTGGTAGGCATTACCCGACAAACGGTCGGGCTGATCGAGAAAGGCGACTATGCTCCATCCGTTACACTCGCGCTCAAATTGGCCAAAGCCTTTCAGACATCGGTCGAAGAGGTGTTCTGGCTAAGCGACCAGCAGGAGGGGGGAAAGGGAAAGCATGCTTAGTCGAATGATTCGCTCACCATTTACGGCGCTCGCCATCCTTGCCTTGACCATCGGGCTCTTGTGGATGCACTTTATCGCACCGCCCTCTTTGGAGCCTTATCGCCCCTGGGTGAAGCTTGGCGCTCTGCTTCTTATCACGCTATTTATAATTCTCGTGCTGATCCATAATCGGCGCCATCCGCACAACAAGCTCAGCTTGTTAAGCTGGACGCCCTACGAGTTCAAGGAAGAAGACGAAGGCATGAAGTGGATAACGCTGCAAGCCTGCCGCAAAGTATATATGTTTTACTATTTCGCTATTCCTGCCGGCGCACTGCTTATCGCCGTCTTCCATTCCTATTCGTTCATGCCGCTCTTGATGCTGTTCGTATTGGGAGGATGTCAATATTGGATTTACTGGCGGGAAATAAGAAAATACCTCCAACAGGAGAAAGGTTGATGTTTCGATGCTGTTTCTAGTATACTTGGCCGTCTTTCTATTGGCCGCGACGCCATTTCTCGAGGTTGTCGGCGTCATCCCCATAGGCGTGGCAGCAGGCCTGCCCGCACTGAATGTGACGATCGTAGCCTTGCTCGGCAATCTGGCGACGATCTGGCTGCTGATCTTACTGATTGACAAATTCAAGCAATGGCGGGCAAGACGGCAAGCCAGCAAGGGACAGGCTGCTGAAGGCAAGCGCCATAAGAGGGCCGCGCAAATTTGGAAGAAGTACGGGCTGCCCGGATTGGCCATCATCTCTCCGTTTCTGATCGGCAGCCATCTGGGAGCGATGCTCGCCATGAGCTTCGGCGGAACGAAGAGGCTCGTCGGCATCTGGATGACCGCCAGTATTGTGGCGTGGTCCATCTTGGCTGGCATTTTCTCACACTATGGCGTGGATTGGCTCTTTAGCCAAACCGGACGAGATGGATTTCTCGTTGACTTCCTGAGAGACCAATCCTGACGGGGAGGAGAATCCTCGTCTGCTTCTAGTGGAACAATCCAGACGGGAGAAGGCTGCGCTGGAAAAAGTCAAGAATTGGCTCTGATTCGTTGGCGTCAAAGTCGGCCATTTTGTGTTCGAATGGCGGTTGGATTCTATTGATAATATGACGCACTCTTGTCATATTCCCTCTGGTACTATCGTGATAAACGATGCCAAGGAGAAATGGTCATGTCGAAGAAAGTGGATTATAAAAAAGATTTCAAGCATTTATATGTGCCCGGCACTTCTCCGGAAATCCTCGAGGTGGGGCCTATGCCCTATTTCATCCTGCAGGGAGAGGGCGATCCGAATACCGAGCCATTCGCCCAAGCGACCGAGGCGTTGTACAGCATGAGCTATGCGGTGAAGATGTCTTACAAGAGCGACAACGTGCCGGCAGGCTACTATGCCTACACCGTCTTCCCCCTTGAAGGGATATGGGATTTGATCGATTATGCCAAGCCAGCGACGGACAAGAGCAATCTTCGCTACACGCTGATGATTCGCCAGCCAGATTTCATGAACGAAGCGCTTTTCACACGGTATCTAGAACAGACGAAGGCCAAGAAGACCAACCCCCGCTTGGACGATATTGTGTTCAGCGAAGTAGCGGACGGCCTCAGCTGCCAAATGATGCACATCGGCAGCTATGATGAAGAACCCGCTAGCTTTGCCAGGATGGAAGCCTTCTGCGAGCAACAGGGCTACGTCCGCACCAGCCTCACGCACCGCGAAATCTATCTGTCCGATCCGCGTAAAACGGCTCCCTACAAGCGGAAGACCGTACTGCGCTTCTCTGTGGAGAAACGATAGAGCGAACCGAACAGCACGAGCCGATCACCGTTGATCATGTCCGCTGTGTCGGAGCAACTGTGTTCGAATCTAACCGCTAACGGAAGTGAGAGACGCTATCGCAGTGGATTCAGGCGTTTTTTCATTTTAACGGAACTGGGAGGCACTATTGCGCTTCAATTGGACGATTACCCGATAGTTTGCCGTGATTAAGGTCTCCTGCTTCCGTTAGAATTTAGAACGCGCTGTTTTCGGGGAAATAAGGGTTGTCATTTCCGTTAGAATGACAAGCCCTATGATCAACGCCTCTTCGCTATGCGAGCAACCTGCATATTCAACCGCTCATTCCAGCGGGTTCCGCCTCATGTCCTCGTACTACTGGTTTTTGCGTCCTGCAGTGCAAGAGACTTCAGGTATCTGTGTCGGCTGCAGCGTTTTTTACTTTTGACCCATTTTACATGCTGCATGTGCAGGGTGGCATCAACGAGAGTGACGTCTGCCGAACCGCTGGCAGGGTTGCTTCGGAGACTGAGGCTTCTACGCAGGCTTCGATGAATGCTGGCAGATGCCGGGAGTGTTTACAGCTTGATGCGTGCTTGAACTGCCCCATTCGTCCACCACCGACTTCGGCGGATACTTGCCAATAGCGTCTGCGACCAGGTCAGGCAAAGAAAAAAGACCTCCGCATGGAGAAGTCTTCTTTCTGCTCTATGGAACGCAGATGCCAGCGGCGCCGTTACTGTGCCAGACTCGGCTCGCCTTCTTCCCGCAATTGCTTGCTTCGCAGCTGGCCGCAGGCTGCATCGATGTCAGTACCATGCTCCAGGCGCACGCTGCAGCTGAAGCCGCGCTTTTTCATCGTGTCGAAAAACGCCCGCACGGTGCTTTCCTCGCTGCGTTGGTACTGGCTGTGCTCGTCGACCGGATTGTACGGGATCAAATTCACATGCACCGATCCTTCCCGGCCTCGCAGCAATTCAGCCAGCTCCAACGCCTGCTCGACACCATCATTCACATCCTTCAACAAGATGTATTCGATTGTCACCCGCTGATTCGTCCGTGCGATGAAGTCATCGATTGCCTCCATTAGCTCCTCGATCGGAATCGCCCGGTTGATCTTCATAATGCGGGTACGAAGCTCGTTGTTCGGCGCATGCAAGGACAGCGCCAGATTGACGCGCAGATTCAGATCGGCGAACGCCCGGATCTTCTCTGCCAGCCCGCTCGTCGAGACCGTGATGTGACGCGGTCCGATCGCCAGACCCTTCGGGTCCATCACGATCCGCAGGAAGGCGATCAAATGGTCAAAGTTGTCGAACGGTTCGCCGATGCCCATGACCACCGTGTGCGTGACTCGTTCGCCGCGGCCTGCCTCGTCGAGATAGCGCTGCACCTGCATAATCTGCTCCACAATTTCGCCGCTGGCGAGATCCCGCTTCTTCGCCAGCAGACCGCTGGCGCAAAAGCTGCAGCCGATATTGCAGCCGACCTGCGTCGTCACGCATACGGTCAAGCCGAACTTGTGCCGCATCAGCACGGTCTCGATCAAATGGCCGTCCGCCAGCCGGAACAGAAATTTCACGGTCCCGTCCCGGGACTCCTGCTGCACATGCACGTCCATGCTCCCGATCAACAGCTGATCGGCGAGCAACGCTGTACACGTTTCCGGCACATCTGCCATTGCAGCGAAATCGGCCGCCCGCTCGCGGTAAAGCTGTTGCCACACCCGCGATGCCCAGTACTTGCTATATCCTCGATCCTCCAGCCAAGCAGCAAGCTGATCGAATGTGTATCCATAGATGGATGGTTTGCTCATGGTTGTTCCCCATTTCGTCTTCCTCGTGGTGGTCGGACTTACCCGACTTTAATATCGAGCAGCTCATACTTGATGACGCCGGCAGGGGCATTCACTTCGATGGTATCGCCTACTCGCTTGCCTAACAGCTCCTTGCCCAGCGGACTTTCGTACGAAATTTTATTCGCCGCCACGTCCGCTTCCTCGGACCCGACAATTTTATATTCCACTTTCTCGTTGAATTCCTGATCGTCCAAGACGACCGTACAGCCAATTTGGACGTGGGACAGATCGCGGTTTTCGATTTGCACGACTTTGGCCTTCTTCAACAGCTTCTCGATGGTGAGGATGCGCGACTCCATCATCGCCTGATCTTCCTTGGCGGCATGGTATTCGCTGTTTTCCCTCAGGTCCCCGTAGCTGATCGCCAACTTGATCCGTTCGGCCATTTCCCTGCGCTTGACGTTCTTCAGCTCATCGAGCTCGGCCTCCAGCTGGGCCAGGCCTTCCTCGGTCAGCACAACCTCTTCCTTGGTCATATCGCCACACTCCTGTTTTTTCTGTATTTGATTCTATTGTAGCCTTTTCCGGATGATCTATAAATAGCATTGCTTCAATCTTTTCCCCCTAAACCCTATCCTGCGCGCGAAATTCCTGCAAACAAAAAAAAAAGCGGGGGCATGGACGCTCCCCGCATACTTGCAAGCTCACACGTTATAGAGTTGGCGCTCTTAGCGCCGTGTCGCTGTTCTTCAGGTCCACTTCAATCTGCTCGTTCACATTCCAGGGGTGGTACTGGCCCTGCTCCATCATGTACGCAAAAATCCGCTCATGCATGTCGATCGCTTCCTCCAAGTGACGCATGAGCAGTTCCTTCACTTCAGGTGTCCCTGCCTCTGTGGCCGCCATGGCGTAGTTGCGCACGCCGCTCTTGGCAGATATCAACAGATCCATCGCGACCACTTGGTCGGTTAAGGTGTGCATCCCCGTCAGATGCTCAATCAATGTATTCATTTCATGTCCCCCCGCTGCTTCGCCTTTGTCAATACCTCGCGCAGCTCTTGCAGCTGTCGGGTGGACAAGTCAACATCCTGCTGCATGATTTGCTTCAGCCTCTCGTCGGAGACCAACCCCTTCATCGTCTTCGACTTCGTCAGGCAAAGCGTTTTGAACGCCGTGATTTCGTGCAGTTCCAGCGCTTCATGCAAGGCATAGCTCATCGAATGTACCCCGCTTTCTAATATCGCTTTTTTTGGGAATCAAGGCTTTAGCATGACTTTGATGCAGTTATCCGTCTTGGCATCGAATAGTTCATATCCTTGCTTGGCTTCACTTAGCGGAAGCACATGGGTAATGATGTCCCCCGGGTCCACCTTGCCTGTCGTCAAGAGCTCGTACATATACGGCAAATAATGAATCACCGGCGCTTGTCCCATGCGGAGATTAATGTTACGCTGCATCAGGTCTCCAAGCGGAAAGCCGTTATAACGGCCGCCATAAATGCCGGTCACCTGAATGGTGCCCCCCTTGCGGACGGCCTGCGATGCTATAACAATCGGACTTAGCGTGCCTCCTTGCAGCTTCAAGCCGCTCGCCAGAAATTCCAGGTCGCTCATCTTGCCGTCCATGCCGACGGCATCGATCACGACATCGGCTCCGCCCTGCGTCATTTCCTTCAGGCAGCTGCCAATATTGGACTCCTGTTCAAAGTTGACAGTCTCCACACGATTGGTGCGCTTGGCGTGCTCCAGCCGATACCCGACATAGTCGACCGCGATGACGCGCTTCGCGCCTTTCAACCAGCAAAACTTCTGCGTCAGCAAGCCGACCGGACCGCAGCCAAGCACGATCACGGTATCGCCGTCTTTGACTCCCGCGTTGTCCACGCTCCAATAAGCTGTCGTCATAGCGTCTGCCATCAGCCCAAGCTTCTCGTCTTCGACTTCACTATCCTCCGGCACCTTGAAGTGCGTGAAATTGGCGAACGGCACGCGCAAATATTCCGCCTGCCCGCCTGCATAGCCGCCGGTTGACCCGGAATAGCCGAAGTAGGCGCCCATTTGCCCATTTTCATTCGCATTGTCACATTGGCTCTCCAGTTCATTTTTGCAATACGCGCATTGTCCGCACGCGATGTTGAAGGGAATGACAACGCGGTCGCCCTTCTTCAGATTGCGTACGTCGGGACCGACTTCCTCCACAATGCCCATCGGTTCATGGCCGATGACGAAATCCTCCTGCATATTCGGAATCATGCCGTGAATCAGATGAAGGTCAGAGCCGCAGATCGCCGTGGTCGTAATTTTGACAATCATATCATCCGGCTTCTCAATCTTCGGATCAGGCACTTCCTTGACAGCGATGTTCTTAACGCCTTGATAAGTGACCGCCTTCATGCTTCGCTCCTCCCCAGCTTCGCATCCGGCTCACGGTCAAACATGCCCTTGCGCGATGTATCGCCGGGGAACAGGTCCATCTCACTGATCATCAGGGTGTTCTTCGCTGCCAGTTGATCCAGCTTGTACTGCTCCTGCAGCTCGTGGGGATGGAACCACTTCTTGCGCATCATAAGCTCCGTTACTTCCTGATGCATGGCAATCCCCTGCCGCAGCTGCTTGCGCAAGACAGAGCGCAGCTCAGTGGAAGCGGTCTCGGTCAGCGCAATCGCCATATTGCGGACACCCTCCTTGGCCCGCATCATCAGATCCATCGCAAAGGTCATATCCGCCAGCTCCGGCATGTGCCGGGCGTTGCTCGGATCGAGATAATCTTGATTCATGTTCGCGCGTTCCCTTCTATTGTAGGATAGGCGTGGGCCGACTCTCCGGAACCGGCGCCTGAAACGGAGCATTCTCGTAGATCGCCTGCAGCTCCGTCAGGTCTTGCTTCGTCTGCACGACGTCTTTTTGCATGAGCGCCTTCAGTTCTTGGTCGAATACCAAACCTTGCATAAGCTTCGACTTGGCCAGACACAGCGTTTTGAAATTGATGATTTCATGCAAATCAACCGATTCGTGCGCTGCCAATAGCTGGGGTTGTGCTTGCTGCTGCATGGATGCACCTCGTTTCATCTTTCTTATTGGCCATTTGGTCACCCGTATTTTGTCCGCAATCGGCCGACCCTAATCAAGATGGGCTTCTATTGCCCGAATGACCTATCCTGTCTAATAAAAAAAGGGCTGTTCCCGGCCGAAGGCCAGCGTGTCTGGTATGCCAGAGCTTTCGCTGTTCGGTAGGGGTGGCCCTTTTGGCGTTTGGCGCCTCCATCTGCAATTATGAGATAATCTTGCCAGGCGTCGTAGGCGAGGTCGGGAAGGTAGGCACGAACTGCTGGATTAAATATTGATAAATAGCGGTTTCTACAGAGAGGCCCCTGGCCTGAATGCCTTGATTCCCGAACAATGCGTTGAATTCCAGAATATAAAATCGATCGCCGCTTATCATCACATCAAAGCCTGCATGGTTGATATTCAGCTCCCTGGCTACCCGAAGAACCAGCTCACAGGCTTCCCGCGGCACAAAGTCGAAGCATATGTCCCCGCCCTGCGCTACATTGTGGAGAAAAGAGCCCTCAGGACAAACCTTCCAATATGCGGTGAATACTTGATCGCCAACGACACAAACGCGCAGTTCCTTGCCGTCGTTCTCCAGGTATTCCTGAACGTACAGCACCTCGCTCTGCTCCGCATACCTTCGGAAATCTGCCTCCCTCTCAATCAGGAAAACCCCGTTGCCTCTTGCGTTCCGGGCTTCCTTGGCTACGAACGGATAGGGAAAGGCGTTCAGCACATAATCGATATTGGCCGCTGTGTTCGCCATGATTTCCGTGTACGGTACATTTTCCGGCGCAACGGTCCACAAGGCCCGCGTCATGTCCACCTTGCTGAACCCGAGCTGAAGCGTCTCTATGCTGGGGAAAATATGTTTCTTCAACCCGTAGACCAATGCAGGCACCTGCCAGGTTTCCGGGAACAAGACCACATCAGCCTCCCGGATTGCATCGATTTCCTTGAACATTAAACTAGGTTTGATGTAGCGGACATCGGGCAGCCCCAATGTCCGGTACGCTTGAAAGGTAATCAATTTCATCAATCGTCACCACACTCCAGATCGATAAAATGCCGGCAATCTTCTTCATCATAGCACCATCGCCGGAAATTTCAATCTCCGATTGCTGCCGCTTAAGGCGTGCCCTAGCTATGTTTCACTTTCTCTTGAAGCCGTCTTCGGTCGGGTATAAAAATCTTCTTCTGCTCGATAGAGATGATGTTCTCCCGCTGCAGCTCCAGCAGGCTCTTCGTCACCGTTTCCCTGACCGTTCCGGACAAATCCGCGATCTGCTGATGCGTCCATCTCGTATTGATCCAGACACCCTCCGACTTGGGCACGCCATATTCGTCAGCCAGCCGCAAAATGGTCTTATAAATACGTGAAGACGCGTCGAGCAGTGTCAGGTCCTTGATCATCTCGTTCGATTGACGAATGCGATGCATAGCCAGGTGGAGCAGATGAATACAGATGGACGGATGCTGGACGATCAGCTCATTGAAATCGTGCTGCTTCAGTACATAGAAGGTGCTCTTCTGAGTGACTTCCACCGTGGCGGAGCGCGCCTCGTCCTTCTGAATAACCGCCATTTCGCCGAAATAATCGCCCGGGAATAAATATGCCAGGACAACTTCCTTGGATTCGCCGGTCCGGTATACCTTCACCTTGCCTGCCTTGATAATGAACAATTCATCCCCCGGATCACCCTCGAAGAATAAAATCGTCCCCTTCTTATAGGTACGCTCGCTCATAACATTTCGAATCCGGGACAAGTGCTCGGCAGACAGCTCGCTGAAAAAATCCACACGCCGCATCCATGCCTCAAAGCAATCCATCACGCTTCCCCCTTCTTCAGTCAGACGCCTGTCGGGCACGGAACTTCCATGCTTCATTGTGCACGTCCCTTGGCCTTGGAACGTAAGCATCTTTTGTGCTGGTCGTTCCTTTGCTCGCGGGTCATGCAGCGTACTGCGTCCGGGATTGGCCGCAGCCGGGAAAGCCCGAATCATCATTCGCATTCCCTTTCTTGCAGCCTCCATTATACAAGAATGACTGGCCTTCGAGAAGCGTTAACGGAAAGCAGACCGGAAAGCAATCCCTGTGTGAGCGCCAGCTTGTCTAGCAGCAAGGTCGGATGAGTGACTGTTCCTTCGAAACTATGTCCGAAACACAAGAGACGCATTGTGCCCGCCGAATCCGAAGCCGTTGGACATTGCTGTTCGTATCGGCACCGCTCTCGCTATATTGGGAACATAGTCCAATCGGCATGCAGGGTCGGGCGTCTCGTAATTGATAGTCGGGGGGACAATCCCGCAGCGCAAAGCCTGAATGACAGCAACTGCCTCTATAGCGCCGGCCGCTCCAAAAAGATGTCCGGTCATCGATTTGGTCGAGCTGACCAAGGGCATTTTGCCGCCTGCTCCGAATAGCGATTCAATCGCCTTCGATTCAGCGGCGTCTCCGAGCGGCGTCCCGGTTGCATGCGCGTTAATATAGTCTACGCTTTGCGGCGAAAGCCGCGCATCCTCAAGCGCTTCCTTCATCGCTTGGCAGGCTCCTTTCCCCTCCGGGTCCGGGGCGGTCATATGATAGGCGTCAGCCGCCGTCCCGTAACCGATTATCTCCGCCAGAACGGCCGCTCCTCGTGCCAGGGCGTGATCCCGTTCCTCCAAAACCAGCACGCCGGCTCCCTCCCCCATCACGAATCCGTCGCGATGGAGATCGAACGGCCGGGATGCCCGTGCCGGCTCCTCATTGCGAACGGACATTGCCTGCATATTGCTGAATCCGGCGAAAGCCAGCTCATGCATAGGGGCTTCCGTTCCGCCGGCTATCATCGCATCCGCTCTCCCGCTGCGAATCAGATGAAAGGCCTCCCCGATAGCATGATTACTCGTCGCGCATGCGGAGACCGTTGCCATATTCGGCCCTTTCGCCCCCATGCGAATGGAGATGAGTCCTGCTGCCATATTGCCGATCATCATCGGGATCATGAATGGACTGACTCTCTTCGGCCCCCTTTCCAAGAATGTCCGGTGGTTTTCAAGCAATGTATGCAATCCGCCAATGCCCGTGCCGACATAAACGCCGACCCGCTCCGGCTGATCCGCGATATCGAGCCCTGCCTGATCTATTGCCTGCTGTGCTGCGGCTATCGCAAACTGCAGATAACGGTCGTATTGCCGAACCTCCTTCGCGCTCATATATGACTCCGGTCGGAAATCACGCGCCGTTCCGCCAATTCGTGTCGCTAATTGAGAACTGTCAAAGTGCTCAATCTCGGCAATGCCGGACACACCTGCAGCTAGCTGGTTCCAGAATTGTTCCACATTGCAGCCAAGCGGCGAGATGACACCCATTCCCGTCACAACTACGCGTTTCATCCTTCCATCAGCTCCTTGTTTTCATTTTCAACGCTAAATTCCAAGACCGTTCGGTCTGTTTTTACTGCAAAAAAAAATTAGCTGTTTCGCACAAACTGGTTTATATACTGGGTTAACGAAGAAATCGCCGTCCGCAGAGGACGTTCCTCATCTCTCAATTTGCTCAGCATGAGCGCGCCTTCTATGGTAGAAACGACAAAAACAGCTACCTCTCTCGCGTCCACCGCTGTCCTTATGTCTCCCGTCCGCTGTCCTCTCTTGATAATAGAAGCGATCCTGGCAAGCAATCGATTCATAGATTGATTAGCCTTCTCCTTCAGGAAAGGGTAAGCGTCATCCGACTCGACCGCCGCATTCATGATGGGACATCCTCCGGGCACGGGACGGCCGTGATATAAATCCTTCGCTGCGTCAATGAGCGCCAGAAGCTGGTCAGCCGCATGGGAATGGCGGGATACGGCTTGTTGAAAGTGCGCGTCCAGCTTGTTCACACAGTAGTGGAACACCTCGGTGACGATCTCCTCCTTGCTGCCAAAGTGATTGTAGATCCCTCCTTTCTTCAATCCGGTAGCCTCCATGATTTCTGACAAGGAGGAGGCATAATATCCCTTTTGGTTCAGGATATCCGCTGCTTTGGCAATGATGTTCGCTTTCGTCTGCTCCCCTTTTCGCATCGGCACCCCCGCTTTTTTGAGACCTATCGGTCTTTTTTTATGATTGTACCCGAAGCCGACCCTTCTTGCAATTCCGTTTTGGCCCGATGAAGCGCCGTGCATGCACGCAAGTATAGGCACCCTTGACCCAATCTTGCATGAAGCAGGTTCATGACGCTCATATTATTAGGTACGAAAACCATGCGAACGGGCAAGTCTGCGAGAGCTCTTCCGGCAGATTGCACCCGGCGTGTATTTCCTGAGAGAGGATGAGTGTGAATGGATTTGCCTTCCAAGTACGGCTCGAGAAAGCTGGTGAAGGAGCCCTTTCAGCATCAACAGCTGCTGCGGGATATTTGGGGCGAAGCATGGGGAGTGTCTAATGAAGTCGGCCAGATCAAAAAAGCCTTGATGCATCGCCCTGGCACTGAGGTCGAGCAGCTCCATTCCGGGGCAAGCCAGATTGAGTCAGGACCTGTATTGCTCCAGAGCATCAAGGGACAGTCGCGGCAGGACAGGGGGACGGAGAAAAAGCCATCCTTGGAACGGCTTGTGTCTCAATGGGAAGGCGTGCGCCAGGCGCTGCAGCATGAAGGCATTGACGTCGTCGAGCAGAAGGACAGCCGGCAACCATGGCCAGAGCAGCTGTACACCCGAGATTTGGGCATGGTCATCCCCGGAGGCGTCATCTTGTCCAGATTGGCGCTGTACATCCGCTACGGGGAAATTCGAGCCACGGCGGAAACGTTGGGGCATCTGGGTGTGCCGATACTGGGCGCTGTACAGGGTACGGGATTTGCGGAAGGCGGCAGCTTCGCGATGCTGGATGACCGAACAGCTGTAATCGGACGTTCGGAACGGGTCAATCCAGCGGGGATTGAACAGATTCGGCATATCCTCGCTATCCAGCATATCGAGCTGCTTGTTGTCGATCTGCCCGCTTCCATCATTCATTTGGATGAAGCGTTCATGATGGTGGATTACCACAAAGCGCTCGTGAACACGGCGCTGCTTCCATATTGGTTTCTCGACGAGCTGAAGTGCCGGGGCATTGAAATGCTGCACGTCGATCCGCAAGATCCGCCGCTCACGATTAACGCCCTGGCCGTTGCGCCAGGGCGTGTAATCATGGCCGACAGCGGCAAACGGACCATCGATCTGCTTGATCGCCATGGCGTATCTGTCATCGCTGTCGAAGCGGATGAAATTTTCAAACTCGGCGGCGGCATTCATTGCATGATCCTGCCGCTCATCCGAGAGTAGCTGGTACTAAGGTCTTGGCGTGAACGCAGTTACTCCTTCAGCTCATAGCTGACGAAGGCCAGCTGCTTGCTGTCAGGCGACCAGGAATTGACGTTCAAGGTCCCTTGCCCGCCAAAAAGCTGGACCAGCGTCCGATAATCGCCGCCTTCGCTCGACATCACTCGAATCTCTACCTGCTTGTTCGGCGGATGATCGCCGGGCTCGACATCGCCTTTGCGATAGGTGATGTAGGCGACCTGCTTGCCGTCGGGCGAAACATGCGGAAACCAATTGTTACTCTCGTCTGTCGTCATTTGGGTTGGATGGCTGCCGTCCGCTTCCATGCGCCACACCTGCATGAGGCCGGAACGCACCGAATTGAACCAGATATGCTTGCCATCCGGCGAATATTCCGGACCATCATCCAGTCCCGGGGTATCCGTTAGCTGGGTCTCCAGCCCTCCGTCTGCCGGAATGGTATAAATGTCATACTGGCCGTTTCGTTCCGCACAATAAGCGAGTGTGCTGCCGTCCGGCGACCAGCCGTGCAGATAGCTTGGAGCCATCGGCGTGATTAGCGTCGGCCTCCCGCCCTCGAGCGGGAAGACATAAATGCGAGACTGTCCGTCTTCCCGCGTATGGTGGCTGACCGCGATATACCGGTTGTCCGGCGACAACACATGGTCATTGTTGCATTGATTCACATAGGCCGACTCAATCCGCTTGCTTGTCTTGGAAGCCAAGTCAAAGGCATAAATATATCCCTGGCTGTTATATATCAGGCGCTGCCCGTCGGCAGTCCAATTCGGCGCTTCTATCAGCTCATCGAACTCTGCCCATACAGTGCGCGCGCCGCTCTCCACATCTACAGTCTCCAAGTAACTCTTGACATTACGGCTCTCAACTTGACGCGGTTCCTTCAATGTGTTCATGGGGCTAATCCCTTCCCTTCTGCTCTCTTCTTGGTCAAATACAAGGCCAGATCATGTCCGACCTGAACCGTATCGCCCTGCTGCACTTGCCGTTGTCCATCGTACAGGCCCCGGCCATCCGGCATATAGCCCCTCCGGACATACAAGCGCTGGGCCTGCCCATAACTGGCATTCATCCCTACACCGATGCCAACCTCCGGGTACTGGGCAAAGGCAATCTGTTCGATGGCATCCATCAACTCCTTGCCAACGCCTTGCTTGCGATATGCGGGAAGCACCTCGAAATTGTTGATCTCCGGTATGCCTGCCGCTTGGAATGGCGGATAATTCGAATGTGCAAGCAAATGCAGCCATCCGGCGAACTGCTTCCGGCGCAGCGCAATCAGTGTCACGCGAGCACCCGATTGATGTTCCGCCCAGCACCTTTCGATGTAGGCCAACGGCTTGCCCATCTGGTTGTCCGCAAGCGCCTGATGAATCACGCGGATGTCCTCCTGCTGCATGCGGCGTATGTGCACGTTCATGGCGGCCTCTCCTTTTTCATATGGTTGGCCTGCTGCTTCTTGCTTTGACGGGGCTCACCTTCATCTGCCTGCCGAAGCCGAGCGCGATAATATGCAAACCTTTACATACCACGGTGCGGGACCTTGCTCGCTGAGGGGGACTTGCCCATTCGAGTGTGGGGCTTGCCCGCCGGGAGACTTGCCCATTCGAGTGTGGGACTTGCCCACCGGGAGACTTGCCCATTCGAGTGTGGGGCTTGCCCGTCGGGAGACTTGCCCATTCGAGCGCGGGGCTTGCCCGCCGGGAGACTTGCCCATTCGAGCGCGGACCTCGCTCCAAGGAGTTTCAATCACTTGCCCCCAAAATTAGCGGAAAATGTTGGTCTTATTTCGCACGTTTGTCAGGGAACCCAGCCAGTAAGGGAATGCTTTGGTCTTATCTGACCGATTCATTGCCGTTCCCCTCCAAATTCGCTTGAATAAGACCACAAACTGGCGTTAACGTAACACCTCGTGTGTAGGTGGCCCAAATAACGCCCTTTTTTCCCGTTAATGGAGCCTCTTATGCCCGTCGGAAGATACCGGATACACTACGCCACGTGGGCACACCAACTTGCCGGCACATTCTTCAGTTCTATGTGTGGACAGGTTCATTATAGTACAAATGCCCCCTCAATCATAGAGCCATTGGAAGCGAATTCATCACCGGCGGCAAAGCAAGCATCCATGGCAGGCGCTACAACCCGCCGCACGAACGAAAACCCCGGCTAACAAACCGGGGCACCACACTTGAAGCTTTCAAACATGCTTCAGGACAGACCGCCACCCTTCACGTCAGGGGGCATGCGAAAGCAATGCGACGAAACGCCGTCTGACTCGTTCACGGGATTTCTTGCGAATGGCCTCAGGACTGACCGTTTACACGTGCGGAGGCGATTCGGCGGCTTCAGCCGGCTTCATCCAGCGAGCAAGCATTCCGTATTTGGGCGAGCCGATAAAGCTGATCATGAACAGGATGCCGGTTGCAAATGCCATAGAGCCGGAGATGGAAGTGTCCAGCCATGCCGCTATCGCGTAGCCAAGGAAGGCCGACAGGACGCCGATTCCTCCGCTAAGCGCCAGCATGACGGCAAGCCGATCTGTCCAGAGGTAAGCACTGGCGGCCGGCGTGATCAGCATGGCAACGACCATAATAGCGCCGACCGCATCGAATGCGGCTACGGTCGTCATCGATACCATCGCCATGAACAGGTAATGCATGAACACGACCGGCAAGCCGAGACTTGCCGCGAGCGCAGGGTCGAATGAGGTGATCTTCCATTCTTTATAGAAGGCGAGAATGATCGCCAGCACTACCGTCAGCACGATGACCAGCATCAGCACCGCTTCCGGGATCGCACCGATGCCGGGCACTTCGACCCTCTCCCAAGGGATAAAGGTGATCTCTCCCATAAGCGCGTGCTGCACATCCAGATGAGCATTGCCTACCTTCGTGGCTATGAGCACGACGCCAATCGCGAACAGCGTAGTAAAGACGATTCCGATAGAGGCTTCCTGCTGAACACCGCGTGTGTGCAGCCATTGCACAAGGACAGCGGTCAGCAAACCGGCAAGCGTCGCACCGATTAACATGTGCCCGCCGCTTAATTCGCGGGTGATCAAGTAGGCAATGACAATGCCAAGGAGCACCGTATGGCTGATCGCATCCGCCATCATGGCCATGCGCCGCAAGATCAACAGACAGCCGATCAAGCCGCAGGACAGGCCAACCAGGGACGCGGTCAACAAGATCCAGCCGGAATAGCTCATCCGCAGCCCCCCCCTCTGCACGGCATTGGCCTGCAGGTTGGAGGCGCGCAGTCTTTTCCGCTGAGCGCGCTGCTGCCACGCCGCTACCAGCAGCCCTTTGCGCAGCCCGAAGGCAAGCGACACCACAAACAGTACAGCGGCGGCGATCACGATGAACGGGCCGGTAGGCCAGCCCTTGCCGAGCGTGCTTATCCAGGTGCCCGCCATGCCGGCTGCCCCTCCGAATAAGGCGGATAGCACCATCATCCAGCCGAACGAATGGGTCCAGTACCTGGCGCTGACGCTAGGCATAATCAACAGCGCAGCCATGAGAATGACCCCCACAGCTTGAATGCCGATGACAATCACAACAACAAGCAGCAGCGTATACATGCCATTCATCACCGAGCGGCTAAGCCCCAATCCCTTGGCGAATGCCGGATCGAATAAATACAGCTTCCATTCCTTGTAGGCCACGAGAGCCGCCACGATGATCAACATTGCAACGATTGCCATCGTATACACATCCCGGCGCACCATCGAAGCGGCCTGGCCGAATATAAAGCTGTCCAAGCCGCTCTGATTTCCGCCCGGCATCCGATTCACCCAGGTCAACAGCATGATCCCCAACCCGAAAAATACGGACAATACCATGCCCATCGCCGCATCCTCCTTCACACGGCTCGAGGAGCGAATCCATTGAATCATCAGGGCGCCGAGCAACGCACTGGCTGCCGCACCTCCTATCATGATTGGCATGTTCTTGCTGCCCGCCAGCACAAATCCGATAATCACGCCAGGCAGCGCCGCGTGAGACAGGGCATCGCTCATCAGGCTTTGCCGCTTCCAATAGGCCAAGCAGCCGACGACGCCGGCTGCCATGCCAAGGAGCAGGGTGCTGGCCAGCACCCATTGCGCATTATGAGATAATCCAGGTATCATCCCGACTTCTCTCCCATCCATCGAATCGCGCCGCCATAGGTCCGGTAAATGTTGTTTTGGTGAAAGACCTCCTGTGTAGGCCCATGGGCAACAACCGTGCGATTCAGCATTAGTACGTGATCAAAGTAATCCTCCACCGTCTGCAGATCATGGTGAACGACCATGACTGTCTTCCCTTTTTGTTTCAATAGCTTCAAGGTATTCATGATCGCTCGCTCAGTGGCGGCATCAACACCTGCCAGCGGCTCGTCAAGGAAATACAGATCCGCATCCTGAACAAGCGCGCGAGCCAAGAACACACGCTGCTGCTGACCGCCCGACAGCTGGCTGATCTGCCGTTCCGCATAATCAGCCATTCCCATCTCGCTTAGCGCCTGCAGAGCCAGCTCGCGATGCTTGCGCTTCGGCCAGCGCAGCCAGCCGATCTTTCCATACAGCCCCATCATGACGACATCCAGCGCATTCGTCGGGAAATCCCAATCAACCGAGCCCCGCTGCGGCACATAGCCAATCCTGGATTTCGCTTTCGCATACGTGGTGCCGAAGAAGGAGACAGTGCCGGATAGCCGCGGATGCAGCTCCAGCATCACCTTGAGCAGCGTCGATTTGCCTGCTCCGTTCGGGCCGATAATGCTTGTTAAGGTGCCCGGCGCAATCTCAAACTGCACATCGGCCAACACCTTGTTTTTTTGATAGGACGCACTTAATTGATTTACGCTGACCACAGGCACCATAAGCTTATTCCGCCCCTTCTCTCAATGCCTCGAAGATCGTATTCACATTATGTCTGAACATGCCAAGGTATGTGCCTTCCTCAGTGCCCGCTTCACCCATCGCATCAGAGAACAATTCTCCGCCCAGCTGCACCTCGAGTCCTTCTGCTTTCGCGCCCTCGATGACCGCATGAATCGAATTCGGATTAATGCTGCTTTCCACGAATACAGCCGGCACTTGATACTCGGTCAGAATCGCAATTGTATCCTCAATGTCCGACAGGCCGATTTCATCTTCCGTGCTCAACCCCTGCAAGCCAACGACTTCAATGTCCAGCATCCGGCCGAAATAGCCAAAAGCATCATGCGCGGTCACCAGTACACGCCGGTCACGGGGAATTTGTCCCATCTTCTCTGCCGCCTCTTCCTTCAAACTATTCAGTTCCTCGAAATACCGCACCTTGTTTGCCTCGAAGTAATCGGCATCGTCCGGCAAAGCCTTCTTCAACTCTTCTGTTGCCGCAGCAAGCGCTTGCTGCCACAAGTCAAGGTCGAACCAAATATGCGGATCTGTCGCGCCTTCTTCATCCTGCAGCAAATCACCGGCATCAATAACATCGCCGATAGCCAGGACCGGCCTGTTCTTGCCGATTTCGTCGAATACCCGCACCATGTTGATTTCCAGACCCAACCCATTGTAAAAAATAATGTCCGCCTGCTCCAGTGTCTGGATATCGCCTTGCGTCGCGTTGTACAAGTGCGGATCCACCCCCGGACCCATCAAGCTCCGCACTTCCACACGGTCCCCGCCTATGACCGAAATCGGATCGGCGATTTGCGCAATCGTCGTCATCACGTTCAACTTCTTATTCGGGTCCAGCTCAGCGCTTCCTTCGCCGCCTGCCCCACAGGCAGACAAAATCAGGGACAGCCCCAAAATCCATGCCGCCAAGCGAAATCTTTGACCTCGAGTGAATACCTTCATGTACTTCTCCTCCCCATGTCCTTCTCTGTATTTGCCGTCTGAACATATATTCAGACAAACCTGCACCGCAACAATTTTGTTTCCCTAGTGCAACTTTTATTCCTGAGACTAAAATAATTGACTTAAGCCATGTTGTCAAGGTTTTTTTTCGCATGGCAAATAACCCTCCATGTTCCGGAGAGCCGGGAATACCGCATTCTCTATTGTCTTGCACCTCGAATTTGAAAAGAAAAAGTCGTCCAATGGACGACAGTTTATGGTAAAATATAGATGTATAACTGACTTGAGTGGGCAGTTCCCTCACAGAGAGGGGGGATAACCATTATGGACACTTTCCAATCGATTATGGCCATGTTAGCGTTCGGAACGTTCCTGTTGGCGCTGCTGACATACATCGAGAAAAGAAAGTAACCCACTCAGGTTCGCGGCCGGGGTGGGTTACTTTTCTGCTGTTGCACCTTAAGGGGTTTTTCCCACTCAAGATGTTATGCGGGAGGGGTGTTGGTCGCGCCCCTCTGAACATTTTTATCATAAATCAACCTTGTCATTCATGCAAGCGATTCGACGCCGACTTCGGGAAAACTTACTATGAGAGCACGATGATTTCAGACAAAAAAAAGGTGGGATTTGCACATGTCAGACCATCAACCGTCACCCCCGGCAGACAAGCACCTTCACCATACTCCTGTCTCGGTCCTCGACCTGGCCCCGATTGTGGAGGGTGGATCGGCCTCAGACTCGTTCGGCCGCAGCTTAGATCTGGCGCGCCATGCTGAGCGTTGGGGCTTTCACCGCTTCTGGATGGCCGAGCATCACAACATGCCGGGTATCGCCAGCTCTGCCACTTCCGTCCTGATCGGGCATGTTGCCGGCGGTACGACGTCCATTCGCGTCGGGTCCGGCGGGATCATGCTGCCGAATCATGCGCCGCTGGTTATCGCCGAGCAGTTCGGAACGCTGGAGTCGCTGTATCCCGGCCGCATTGATCTCGGCCTGGGCCGGGCGCCCGGCACCGATCAGCCGACAGCCCGGGCTTTGCGCCGAAATTCGGGCATGAGCGGCAAGGATTTTCCGGATTTGCTAGACGAGCTGCTGCATTATTTCCAGCCTGCCGGCGCACCGGAACAGCAGACAATTCGGGCGATTCCGGGCGAGGGGCTGTCGATTCCAATCTGGCTGCTTGGCTCTAGCGGGTTCAGTGCGGAGCTCGCCAGTCAGCACGGCATGCCATTCGCATTCGCCAGCCATTTCGCCCCGGATTATCTGATGCAGGCCTTGAGGCTGTACCGCGAGCAATTTCAGCCGGGCTTCCTAAGCACGCCATATGCCATGGTAGGCTTAAGCATCATTGCCGCCGATACGGCGGAGGAAGCGCATCGGCTGGCTACGTCGCAGCAGCAGCAAATTCTAAATATGATCCGCGGCAAGCGCGGACCGCTGCAGCCTCCTGTGGACAGCATGGATGCACTGTGGGACCAGCACGAAAAGCACATCGTTGAAGCCCAGATGAGCTATGCGATCATCGGCGACAAACAGACGGTGAGGGAACGGCTCCACGCAGTGCTGCGAGAAACCCAAGCGGATGAGTTCATCATCGCCACGCAAGTGTATGATCATCAGGCGCGTTTGCATTCGTATGAGCTGGTCTACGAAATCATGCAGGAAGCAAGAGAAGCGGAGCCGCGATAAGAAGGGATGCTGTCTCGACAGTCATTTGTGACTGGAGGCAGCTTCTTGTTATTTGGGTGCAGTGCGAGATTCGTGATACAGGCCTCTCGTTGACCTCGTCTGGATTGACTTTGTCTGGATAATCGTCCCATGCTTCTTGCTGCCCTCTGCATGCACTGTGGAACGGTCCTGTGGACAGCGGCAACATGCTCGAAGTGTATGACGCTGACGGGCCGGGTATCGCCGCCGGACCTCCTGCTGAGTATGTACGATTTTTCACTTCGATGGAGTGCAGCAGGGGGCGGAACCGCAACTTTTATAAGATTATTCGTTCAAAAGGACGCGGAAACCTCGTGTGACTGGCGACTTTGTACGACTATTCGTTCAAAAGGACGCGGAACACCCATGTCACTGGCAGCTTTGTACGACTATTCGTTCAAAAGGACGCGAAAACCTCGTGTCACTGGCGACTTTGTACGATTATTCGTTCAAAAGGGTGCGGAAACCTCGTGTCACTGGCGACTTT